>NZ_JBJUSG010000079.1:0-17635 GCF_046044395.1 Candidatus Magnetominusculus dajiuhuensis
AATAGGACATTTCTATTTTGGTAAGAATAGGACATTTCTACTTTGGTACGACAGCCTGTGAAAAATATGTTTACATTTTTTATCGTATAATGCTACCTTTACGCGTGGGGGGGCGGCTTTGAGACCCCTTGGGCAAAAATAACTGTTGGGAGCGTTGTTATGAGAAAGGTTGTATTGGCTTACTCCGGTGGACTTGATACGTCGGTTGCCATTAAGTGGATTAAAGAGACTTATGACATAGAAGTCATAGCGTTCTGCGCCGACCTCGGCCAGGGCGAGGAGCTTGGCAACGTGCGCGAGAAGGCCCTCGCAACCGGAGCTTCAAAGGTGTATGTCGAAGATGTGCGGGAGGAGTTCGTAAGAGACTATGTGTTTCCTATGTTCAGGGCCAATGCCTTCTACGAAAACAATTACCTGATGGGGACTTCCATAGCGCGGCCTCTGATTGCCAAAAAACAAATCGAGATAGCTCAAAAGGAAGATGCTGAGTACGTGGCACACGGCGCAACCGGCAAGGGCAACGACCAGGTGCGCTTTGAACTCGGCTGCTATGCCCTGAAACCGGATATTAAAATAATAGCCCCGTGGCGGGAGTGGCCGTTTAAATCGCGTCAGTCCCTTATTGAATACTCGCAAAAGCACGGCATCCCCGTTACCGCCACAAAGGACAAGCCCTATAGCACAGACAGAAACGCCCTGCACATAAGCTACGAGGGGGGGATTTTAGAGGACCCGTGGAATGAACCAACCGCAGACATGTGGACGCTTATGGTACCGCCAGAAAAAGCGCCGGACAAACCTGAATACGTCGAAATCACCTACAAAGACGGCAACCCGGTCATCATTAATGGCAAGGCCATGACACCATATGAGCTGCTTGATGAGATGAACGGCATCGCCGGACGAAACGCCGTGGGCAGGATTGACATAGTGGAAAACCGATATGTGGGCATAAAATCCAGAGGGGTGTATGAAACACCGGGCGGCACAGTCCTCCATGCGGCACACAGGGCGGTGGAGTCTATAACGATGGACAGAGAGGTGCTTCACCTGAGGGATTCATTAATACAAAGATACGCCGAGATGGTTTACTACGGGTACTGGTTTTCACCGGAGCGCCTGGCGCTTCAAAAATTTATTGATGAGACGCAGACAAATGTCACCGGCACGGCACGCCTGAAGCTCTACAAGGGCGGCTGCATGGTTGTGGGGAGAAAATCCCCTGTGTCGCTCTATGACGCCGGCCTTGCCACGTTTGAAGAGGAAGACGTGTATAATCAGGCCGATGCCGCGGGATTTATAAAACTCAACGCGTTGAGGTTAAAAAACGCCCATATTAGGGAACGGTAAAAGTGCAGGATGAACTGAAATACCTGCTTGCCCTGTCGTCTATTCCGGTTATTGGCCCGGGCACTACCAGAAAACTGTTAAACGCCTTTGGGACGCCTGAGAACATCTTTCGGGCCTCGCTGAAGGACCTCCTTCAGGTCGGGGGCGTTGGCAAGGGGCGGGCAGAGGGGATAGCAAACTTTAAGGCATGGGGCGAGGCGGACAAGGTAATAGAGAAATGCGAAAAAGAAGGAATTCGTATCCTGTACTATAAGGACGCCGATTATCCACCCCTGCTTAAACAGCTTGCCGACCACCCGTTAATCCTCTTTGCAAAGGGGCGGGTTAGGGAAGAGGACCGTTATGCCATTGCCATAGTTGGGACGAGAAAGGCCTCGCACTACGGGATAAGCGTTACGGAGAGATTCACCGCCCAGCTTGTAGAGATGGGCTTTACGATTATAAGCGGTATGGCGCGTGGGATTGACACTGCGGCACACAGAAAGGCTATACAAAACAATGGCAGCACAATAGCCGTTTTAGGCTGCGGTGTTGATGTCGTTTATCCCCCTGAGAGCGCATGGCTCTACCGGAGGATAATCGAAGAGGGGGCGGTTGTGTCTGAGTTTTTGCCGGGCACCAAGCCCTTGAGGGAAAACTTTCCCGTTAGAAACAGGCTGATAAGCGGGCTTTCGCTTGGGGTGCTCGTCGTTGAGGCATCGCAAAAGAGTGGGGCGTTGATTACGGCGGAGTTTGCCCTTGAGCAGGGCAGAGAGGTCTTTGCCGTGCCCGGCAATATTATGTCGTCATCGTTTGCTGGTACGCACAGCCTGATTCAGAAGGGGGCAAAACTCGTCCAAAGCGCAGATGACATTGTGGAGGAACTCAGGCATATCTTAAAGGGTTTTGTAAAGTCCACAAAAAAGGCCGAGATTGCCCTTGACGCGGAGGAAAAGCGGCTCTGCGCCCAAATCTCCTATGAGCCTGTCCACATAGATGAAATAATTCGCCACAGTGGTGTTGCTTCAAACGAGGTACTTACATTATTATTAGGGCTTGAAATAAAAGGAGTGATTAAGCAAATTGATGGAAAGAAGTTTCAGCTTGTTTAACGGCGTGGAGGATAAATGTATAAGAGATTTGTGACACTGCTAAGGATAATCGCCAATGAGATAATCAGCAGCGATATGAACTTTGACGAGTCAAAGATAAAAATGGCCATTGATGAGTACAATATCACTGACCTATACGATGACCTGTCGAATCTTGAAGGTCTTGACATTATGAGCGATGAGGACATTGATACGCTGAAGGCGTTTCTTGCGTATGTCGTCTCAAAAGACACGTATATGGACAGGGACGACGTCTATTCGCTGATATTCGGCAATGGCAAAAGGATATCATGGCACTAAGAAAAAAGAAGGACACCGCGCAAACCGTCCCGGTTGAAATTGTTGAAATCACCGAATCCAATGAATCACATGTCGCCGGGGGCGGCCTGGTAATCGTGGAATCCCCGGCCAAGGCAAAGACAATAGGAAAGATACTCGGCAAGGGATTTTCTGTAAAGGCCTCAGTCGGGCACATCCTTGACTTACCCAAAAAGGAACTCGGCGTTGATACGGGAAACGGCTATGAGCCGAAATACATAACCATTCCCGGAAAGGAAAAAGTCATCAGTGAACTTAGGGCTGCGGCCCAAAAGGCGTCAAACATATACCTTGCCCCCGACCCTGACCGCGAAGGGGAGGCAATCGCCTGGCATATAGCCGAGACCATTGCCTCCGAGACCGCCTCGTCCAATGTATACCGCGTCACGTTCAACGAAATAACCGAACGAGCCGTTAAAGAGGCCATGAAGTCCCCGTCTCTGATAGATACGAATAAGGTCTACGCCCAGCAGGCCAGGCGTGTGCTTGACAGGCTGGTTGGCTACACACTAAGCCCCTTGTTGTGGAAAAAGATAAGCTTCGGACTCGGCCTCAGCGCTGGAAGGGTGCAGTCTGTTGCTGTCCGCATAGTGGTTGAAAGGGAGAGGGAGATAGAGGCGTTTAATCAGGAGGAGTATTGGTCTATAACCGCTAAATACATGGGGAGTGTTGAGCCGGAGTTCCCCGCCCGCCTGTTTAAGTACAAGGGTGAGACGGTAATTGAACGATCTCTCAAGACATCCAACGACCCCGCGCGCAAAGAAAACAAGTTCCTGATAACCTCTGAAAAAGACGCGACTCTTATTAAGGAAACCCTTCAGAAGAGAGATTATTCCCTGCTGGCCATAGACAGAAAGGAGAAAAAACGCACCCCTTATCCTCCATTCATAACGAGCACGCTTCAGCAGGAGGCATCAAGAAAGTTAAGATTCCCCGCAAAGAAGACCATGTCAACCGCCCAGCGCCTCTATGAGGGCGTGGCGATTGGTAAAAAAGGCGCGGTAGGACTAATAACATACATGCGTACCGATTCAACCAGAATAGCCCCTGAGGCCGTTGCCTGGTCTCGTGAGTATATAGAGAGGACATTCGGCAAGGACTATCTCCCGCCAAAACCGCACCACTACAAGGTAAAGGCGGCCGCTCAGGAGGCACATGAGGCCATAAGGCCGACATATGTGGAATATCCCCCGGAGGTGGTAGATCAGTATTTACCGCGCGACCAGTTTGCCCTCTATGAACTCATCTGGAAGCGTTTTATCGCCAGCCAGATGGCCACCGCCCTGATGGAGCTGACCACCTTCGACATATTTGACGACACTAAGGAGGCGCAGTTCAGGGCAACGGGGACGGTTATCAAGTTCAAGGGATTTCTCGCCCTTTATTCTGAGACGCCGGACATTGAAGAGGCAGACGGGGCAACCCTGCTTCCATATTTAAAAGAAGGCGACGCACTAAGACTCCTTGATCTGCGGCCACAGCAGCATTTCACGCAGCCCCCGCCCAGATTTACGGAGGCAACCCTTGTAAAGACCCTTGAGGACAAGGGCATTGGCAGGCCAAGCACATACGCCGCCATACTCTCCACTATTGAAGCCCGCAAGTACGTGGTGAAGGAAGACGGCAAGTTCAAACCATCCGGGCTGGGCACGTTGGTAAACAATTTTCTCGTCAAACGCTTTCACGACTTAATAGATATACCGTTCACGGCCAAAATGGAGGATGACCTTGATAAGATAGAATCAGGTGAGATTCTCTGGAATAATGTGATTGGGGATTTTTACCTGCCCTTTACCAAAGACATCGAAACGGCCTCTATGGACAATGAAAAAGTGTTTATATCCACGAATGAGGTATGCGATAAATGCTCACAACCGATGGTAATGAAGGCAGGCAGATTCGGGACGTTCCTTGCGTGTTCGGGCTATCCTGAATGTAAAAATACACGTCCTATTGATCCGGTAACCGGAGAGATTCAGCAAGAGACACCAGTAGAGCAGTCCGGTGAAATCTGCGACAAATGCTCAAACCCAATGGTTATCAAAACGGGCAGATTTGGCAAATTCCTAAGCTGCTCAAACTATCCCACATGTAAAAATATAAAACCCATCCCCACGGGGCTGAAATGTCCCCTTGACGGCGGCGATATAATCGAACGCAAGTCAACGAAGGGCAGGTTTAAAGGCAAGATATTTTACGCCTGTGGCAACTATCCCGACTGCAAATATATATCCTCCTACAAGCCGGTGGAAGAGGTGTGCCCCAACTGCAGTGCGCCGCTGCTTTATGAAAAAACAGATAAGTCCGGCGATAGGACGATCTTTTGTCAAAACAATGACTGCAAATATACCAGAGTTCAATCATAAGCCATTGTTGGTGTGCATAGGTGGAGCACATAGCAGTTGTGGGAAGACCACGCTGGCAGAGCGCCTCCTGACGCGTCTGAAAGCGAGGAAAAATGGCGCGTGGGGTGCGGTTAAATACACGCAGACGGCCTTTTATACGTCTGTGTCCGACGCGGTGGACACTGGAGATAAGGACACGGCGAGGCTGCTTAACGCGGGGGCACAGAGGGTCCAATGGATTCAATCCCCGCGACATGAACTTGAGGAGGTCATCAGAATCGCCCTTGATAAGTTCTGGGATATGGATGGCATACTGGTAGAGGGAAACAGCCCCACAGGGCATATAGAGTTTGATGTTGTGGCCTTTGTCTTCGGAGATGACCCGCTTAAGATAAAAGACAGCGCCAAGACGGCGCTAAAGAAGGCGTCGGTGCTGGTGTTGCGGGATTTTCAGTTGGACACGTTGCCGTATGTGCCCTTGTCAGGCGGCGTGAAAACCTGCAATGTCAGGGCATATGATGAGAAATGGGATGAGCAGACAATGGAAAGTGCGGGTGAAAACAGAGATAACTGGGACAACTGCGCTGAGGTAATATTGGATGAGATTGTCAGGAAAGAGATAGAGATAACCCTCACCGGACTGTCGCAGGACGGGAAGATTCCATGCGCGCTGGCAAGAAAGGCCGCTGAGGGACTTGGCGTTTCGTACGGCACACTGGGGGATGCGGCAAATTTGCTAAACATCAGGATAACGTCCTGCGAGCTGGGGTGTTTCTAATTGATTTTGACATTTGAACTTGCGCTGACCGCGTATTTTATCGCCACTATATTGGCAATTCTCGATTTAATGAAGGGAAGCAGGGCTACCTCAGGGGGTATGGCCATGTTTGCTGGCGCCGGTTTTATACTTCACACGTTAAACGTGGTACTGCGGCTCTTCGTCTCCGGGCATATGCCGACGGCCAGTTTGCATGAGGCGGCCTCTTTTTTCACGTGGTGCATTGTATTGGTTTTTTTTATAATTGAGTACAGGTATAAGATGGGATTGCTGGGGTCATTTGTCTTACCCGGGGTGTTTATTCTCATGTTGTCCTCGTCTGTGTTGCCGCGTGAGCTTAGGCCGCTGCCTGTGATATTAAGGAATTCGTGGCTCTGGCTTCACACAGTATTGGCTTTTGTGGGGGAGGCCGCCCTTGCGGTTGCCTGCGGGGTAGGCATGATGTATTTGATACAGGAGCGGCACGTAAAGTCAAAGAGGCTGGACGGCCTTTTTCACCGCCTGCCAAGCCTGAAGGTGCTTGACGAGGTAAATTATCGTCTGATAACGATAGGGTTTCCGCTGTTGACGCTTGCGATAATCACAGGTGCCCTGTGGTCAGAGGCCATATGGGGCACGTACTGGAGATGGGACCCTAAGGAGGTCTGGTCATTGATAACATGGTTGTTTTATGCCATAGTGCTTCACGCGCGCCTGACGGCCGGGTGGCACGGCAGGCGCACGGCAATCCTCTCGGCGGCCGGATTCATAGCCATACTGTTTACCTTTTTTGGGGTGAATTTACTACTAAAGACGTTTCATGGATTCGAATGACTATCCTGGTAATAGGGCTTAATCACAAGACGGCTGAGGTTGAGGTAAGGGAGAGTATCGCCTTTGACAGCGAAAAGATAATAAAAGGTTTGACTGGCCTGCGCGCGCTGCAGGGGGTCAAAGAGGCCATAATCCTCTCTACGTGCAACCGCGTGGAGTTGTATTTACACGCGGACGGCGACTCAAATACAGTTGGGCGAGTTAAAGAATACCTTTCGGGGTTTCATAACATTCCGGTGGAAGTCCTTGATGGTGCCCTCTATGCCTATGGCGGCATGGATGGCGTAAGGCATCTGTTTCGGGTTGCCTCGTCTTTGGATTCGATGGTTGTAGGAGAGCCGCAAATTCTGGGGCAATTGAAGGATTCCTACGATATCGGGCTTAAGGAGCAATCATCAGGCATTATACTAAACAAGCTGATGAAAAAGGCCATCTCTGTGGCAAAGCGAGTCAGAACTGAGACGAAGATAGCCGAAAACGCGGTCTCAATAGGATATGCGGCGGTTGAGCTGGCAAAAAAGATATTCGGAGATTTGGGCGATAAGGTCTTTATGCTCCTCGGTGCCGGTGAGATGGCGGAACTGGCGGCAAGGCACTTAACTGGCAGCGGCGTAAAAGAGGTAATAGTGGCCAACAGGACGTACGAGAGGGGGCTGGCCCTCGCGGTGGAGTTCTCAGGAAGGGCGATTGAATTCAGCGAGTTTAAGAGCGAGCTATCGCACTCAGACATAGTAATATGCTCAACCGGCGCGCGTGCTTACGTCTTAGATTTCGCTGAAATGGAAAAGATAATGAAAACCAGAAGACAGCGCCCGGTGTTCATTATTGATATCTCAGTCCCGCGAAATATTGACCCTAAGATAAACAGTCTGGACAACGTATATCTGTACGACATAGACGACCTGCAGGGGGTTGTTGATGCGAATCTGAACGAGCGTCTAAAGGAATCCCTAAAGGCGGAGGAGATAATAAACGAGGAGATAGACGTATTTTTTAATTGGATGCAGTCACTTGACGCGGTGCCGACAATAGTGGCGCTGAGAAAAAATGCCGAAGGTATTAAAAACGAAGAGCTGGCGAAACTCTACCATAAATTTGAAGGAGTGGACGAGAAATACAAACAGGCCGTAGAACAGGCCATGAACTCCATGATAAACAAGCTGCTCCACCCACCGACTACGGCCTTAAAAGGAAACGACGAAGACAAGGACATCCTTATCTCAGTGGTAAGAAAGCTCTACGGCCTTAACGGGAAATAACAGCCGCCATAAGGCCGACCGCTCGCCATTGCAAGATTTCACGCAAATATAATCTATTCTTAATCATTCCTTAATATTCCTGTAACAGCCCTCCGTTTAATATATAGCATGACAAGTGTGCATTGTTAGATTATATGAACTGAGAGCGCGATATTGCAGGAGGGAACATGTCAAAAATAGTTTGTGAGCGGTATGAAGGTCTGTCCGAGCTTGTAACATGCGGGAAGTGTGAGCACGTAAATGTGTGTGTAAGCTACAATGAGTATGTGGGAGCCGAACTTTCCATGGTGTGTGAGCGGTATTTAGACTATGTCTGAACTCGGCCACGTCAGGAAAATACAGGTAAAGACAGGATGAAAGAGCCTTCACAGGAGGCCTTTCTCTGGGGTGTTGCTACGTCCGCGTTTCAGCTTGAGGGCTCCCCTCACGCCGACTGGTCATCCTGGGACACTATACTCAGTGAAAGGCCTGAAATAACCAACCACTATGAGCTGTACAAGAAAGACCTCATCCTCCTGAACGACCTTGGGGTAAACGCATACCGCTTCTCTCTTGAATGGTCGCGCATACAACCGCGTGAACACATGTGGGATGAGCAGGCAATCGAACATTATTTGGAAATCGTAGATATTCTGATAAAATATGGCATTGAGCCTATGCTTACGCTGCATCACTTTACGCATCCCCTTTGGTTTATAAAGAAATACCCCTGGCACGAAGATGGCTCTGTGGATATATTTCTTGCCTACGTCAAAAGAATAGTTGCCGCGGTAAGCAACGTGAAATACTGGATAACCTTTAATGAACCCTATGTCCTCATCCTTGCGGGCTACTTCGAAGGGTGTATTCCCCCTGCGATTAAGGATGTGCAGTTGGGAGTCAGGGCACTTGTGAATATTCTCAGGGCACACTCGGGGGCATATGAGATAATACATGCCGCGTGTCCAAATGCGAAAGTGAGTGTCGCCCATAATATGGCCGCCCTTGCCCCGTGGAGTAAGTGGAATCCCCTTGATAAACTTCTTGCCCGTTTTGCGAGGCATTTTTATAATCAATCCCTGCTTGACGCCTTTGCCACCGGGTTGCTGAGGGTTAAATTCCCATTTAAAGAAGAGATGAAATTTGATGTTCCCATAAAAGGAAAGCTCGACTTCTTTGGCGTGAACTACTACACAAGAATCCACATGAGGTTTAACCCATTTAAAAAGATGGGTGTTGAGATGAGACACCTCGACATAGATGGCCACGGGCTTACCGACATGGGGTGGGAGATATACCCGCGTGGCCTTGAAAAGATGCTGAAATTTGCCTCGACTTTGAACGTTTCCCTGATAATAACCGAAAACGGCATCGCCACAAAGGACAGCCACGAAAAGATTCGATTTATAAAGAAACATATTGACACAATAGAGCACTGTAAAAAAAGGCATGGATTGGACATAAGAGGCTATTTCTACTGGTCACTGATAGACAACTACGAGTGGCTCAACGGCCTCGACGCCCGCTTCGGGCTTTATAACGTCAACTTCGAGACCCTGCAACGTAAACCTACAAACGCCGCCACATACTATTCTCATATCATTAAAAATAGAAAATTGTAAACTTCCATAGAATTTTCTACTGTCAAATATTTAACCGTATTGTAATGTTAAAGTCATCAACTGTAACACATGCTTCATAATGCTGTAATATTCATTCGTTATAATAGTTGTCACATATGATGGACTATGATACATACTGATATGCTGCTGTGTGACTTTCATATACACACAACTTACTCCGACGGCTCGGTAGAGCTGAGGAAGGCAATAGATATTTTTGGCCAGGCCGGCTTCGACGCAATAGCCATTACCGACCATGTGGTAAGCGGTGATAACTCATTCGGCAAACTCGCACATCGCTTTAAATATTCTGTAACGGCCAATAACTTCAACCAATACATCGCCCACATAAAGGAAGAGGCCAAAAGGGCATATGACAAATATGGTATGGTCGTCATTGCTGGCATCGAGATAACAAAAAACCGTCTTTCTGTCAACGACTCAGCCCACATACTGATTGTTGATGTCAAGGAGTTTATACCCGCGTGTCTGAGTTATGAGGAAATATTTCTCCAGGCAAAGTCTCAGAAGGCCCTGATTATAGCCTGCCATCCGCATTACATGTCAGGCACGGGCGACCGCGACACACTCTTCCTCTGGAATAACAGGGAAAAATATGCCCGTTATATAGACGCGTGGGAGATTGCCAACAGGGATGATGTCTTCAATGTCGTAAGTCTGGAAAAGTACCCCCATATCGCAAACAGCGACTTCCATAAACCGAAACACCTCTTTTCGTGGAAAACTCTCCTGAACTGTGTTAACGACATAGATTCCATAAAACAATGTATCCGGCATAACAAAGGTGTGGCTATTACACTATTTAGAAACTAGGAGGTAGAGAAATGTGGGTTTTAACGGTAATGTTGGTAGTTGTCATCGCCTTGTATCTGCTTGAGGCGCTTGCAATCAGGTCTTATACGACTTCCCCCAAGCCGGACAGCGGCGGGAGCTTTCCCGCTATTTCAATCCTGAAACCGCTCAAGGGTCTTGAGGATTGCCTGTTTGATAACCTTGAGAGCTTCTGTAATCTTGACTATCCCGTCTATGAGGTAATCTTTACACTTCAGGACCAGAACGACCCCGCGTATAAAGTAGTGAGGAAAATCAAGGACAAATACCGTTGTAAGGATATTTCTATTGTCGTTGAACATTGCGACGCGGGATTAAACCCAAAGGTCAATAATCTTATTCCGGCGTATAAAATGGCAAAACACGGCCTGATACTTATCAGCGACAGCAATGTCCGCGTGGAAAAAGACTACTTAACTGACATTTCCCGGCATATGGACGACCCGTCTGTCGGTCTGGTAAGCAATATTATAAGGGGAGTAAGCGGCCGTTCACTTGGGGCTGTCATGGAAAATCTCCACCTGAATTCTTTTGTCGCTAGCAGTGTCTGTGTCCTCGATAAATATCTGGATATGCCGTGTGTTGTCGGGAAATCAATGCTCATGACAAAAGAAGACCTTGAGGCCATCGGCGGCTTTACCGGCGTTAAGGACTTTCTTGCCGAGGACTACATAATCGGCCAGAGAATCCATGCGCTTGGGAAAAAGGTTGTTCTTTCCAATCATCTTATTAATAACGTCAATGAATACTGGGGTGTAGGGCGTTTTATTAACCGGCACACACGGTGGGGAAAGCTGAGATGGCAAATCGGAGGCGCTAAGTACCTCTCTGAACTGTTCACTAATGCCGTGTTTATGGCCTTCATTCTTTTGCTTATTATGCCGGTGTCAACCGCATCAGTGTCGTTTATGGCGGCGGTTAGTTTGCTAAAGGTTGCCCACGACATGTATATTGGGTCAAGGCTTCGCGCCGGGATGAGCCCCTTGCTGTATTTGTTATCCCCGGTCAAGGACATCATCATAGGGTTTATTTGGTTTGTGCCGATTTTCAGCAGCACCGTCAACTGGAGAGGCAACAGATATGTCATCGGCAAGGGTTCAGCCTTATCGCCACTGCCAGACAACGGCTTGTGGTTACTAATATACAGACTGCTAAGGGATTAACGACGAAGGGGGATAATCCCCCTTCACCCGTATTTTTGCCAACGTTTTGTCTGTTGAGTTTGGGCTGCCGCCCGTTGGCGGCTTCTGTTCTTTTTGGCGAGATTTCGCAATAATATAATCTATTCTTAATAATTCCTTAATATTCTTGTAACAGCCCATTGTTTAATATACAGCATGTAGCGGTATATCCTGACCATAGGAGGGAAAAATGAGACATTGTGATGACTGTAATTCCCAGCTTGAACTTAAAGGTGAGTACTTTGCAGGTAATATGTATTTATGCGCAAAGTGTGAAGTCAGGTACTTTTTCCCCATGGTTTGTATGGAACAATGAGCATATTGAAGGAGGCATACATATGAAAATGAAATGGACATTGGATGATATTTTGGCTAAAAAACCAAAGGATTACGACTTAGGCGACGAGAGAGAACATATCTACAGGTTAATAGACACGAATGCCTTAACTATACACTTCCAGCCTGTCTATTCGTCGAAAGATGGGGGCGTCTATGGATATGAAGCCCTTACCAGACTTATAAGGACTTCGTCGCCGTTTAACATAGGCGAGTTGTTTGAAAAGGCTAAGGCAACTAACACCCTGTCACTATTGGATTCGGCGTGTCAGGAAAATGCCCTCGTAAAGGCATCCCAGGAGGGTATCAGCAAGACCGATTCTTACCTGTTCATAAACATCTGCCCTGAGACGATCACAGATAACCCCGGATGGTGTGAGATTACTGACCACTATATAAGGGAATGGGGTTTGTCAAAAGATAAAATTGTCCTTGAAATAACCGAAGAAAGCGCCATCGCAAACTACGACGTGTTCAATAAGGTAGTTCGTAGGTTTAAAGATACGGGCTATAAGATAGCGATAGATGATTTCGGCGTAGGCTATGGCGGTCTGAAGATGCTGTCAATCATCGAACCAGATTATGTAAAAATAGACAGGCACTTTATCTCCGACGTGAACAAGGCCCTTATCAAGCATAACCTGGTTGACGCCGTTACGACCGTCTGCCACAGGCTTGGTATAAAGGTTATTGCCGAGGGAATAGAAACCCAAGAGGAACTCAAGCATGTTATGAACATGGGTATAGAGTTATTGCAGGGGTTTTATTTGCAAAAGCCCGCCGCTGGCTTAAACAACGAGGCCAAAGTCGAAATTTGCTCCCTGAAGGGGGAGAGACTTCAGAATTACGGCAAATTTCCTGACAATGTATTCATAGGCGATATTGCGGTCAGGAAAGCCTGCCTCCTTCCAGATACTACCTTGATGGAGGCCTTTAATACTTTAATAAGTAATAATGAGTTTAGATGTCTGCCTGTTATCGAAGACGACAGGATTTTCGGAATAGTCAACAGGCAAAGGTTTTTAGAAAATCAGATGTTGGGCAAGTGCGGCTATGGCAGCGCCCTCAACTATCGTAAGAGAGTCAAGGACATGATGGAGACACAGTTTCTCTCGGTAGAGGGGAACGTTTCGATTGAAGATGTTGCCGGGATGGTCAGAATGAGGAAGGTTGAATTGCTTTATGACGACATCAGCGTGACAAGAAATGGAAAATACCTTGGTTCTGTTACTATAAGCGAGCTGTTAGCGGCTGTAACCGAAAAATCCATATCTCTTGCGAAGAATGCGAATCCCCTTACCGGGCTGCCCGGTAACAAATCTATCTCTGAGGAGATAAACAAGAGACTTACCCAAAACATACACTTCGATGTCTGCTACATAGACCTTGATAATTTTAAACCGTACAACGACAACTATGGTTTTGAAAAGGGCGATGTGGTAATCAGGACGCTGGGGCAGATATTGGAGGAAATTGTGAGGGTGCAGCAGCACGATTTTAATTTCGTCGGGCATATCGGCGGGGATGATTTTATCCTGCTTGCCCATCCGAACAAGTCAATGGCGCTTTGCGATATGCTGATAGAGAGTTTTAAGTCAAAACTAAGGGAATTTCACGGCGAAGACGACTATGAAAGGGGATATTATGATTCAGTAAGCAGAAAAGGACAGGCAGAAAGATATTGCCTTTTGTCCTTATCAATTGGTGTGGTGAGTACCGAGATATATAAAATAGAATCCTTCGCGCATCTGGCGTCCATAGCAACGGATGTCAAGAAGGCCGCTAAGTCAAAGGAGGGGTTTTCAATTGTCAGAGACAAGAGGATGCACTGTGGGCACGAGCAAGTGGATGGCAACAGTGAGGATGCCGCTTAGATGGATTGGGTGGATAACACTGAGGATGGGTGATAGATGGATGAGGTAAGGCAGCTCAACTTTTATTATGCGGGTGGTGTGCGCGCCCTTAAAAACATAAATATTCCCATACACGCACACGCCATAACTGCCCTTATAGGGCCGTCGGGCTGCGGCAAGACAACGCTGCTAAGGTGTTTTAACCGGATGCACGACCTCTACCCCGGTAACCGCTATGAAGGGGAGATCATGTTTAATGACGTAAATATTCTGGCCGAGCACACAGACATCATTGAGCTGCGCAGCCGTGTAGGGATGGTGTTTCAAAAACCAACCCCATTTCCTATGTCAATATACGAAAACGTTGCCTATGGGCTGCGGCTTAGGGGGGTAAAAAGACGCGACGAACTTGACGGGCATATTGAGGTTGCCCTCAAACAGGCCGCCATTTGGGATGAGGTCAAACACAAAATCAACGAGAGCGCCTACACGCTCTCAGGTGGGCAGCAGCAGCGCCTCGTCATAGCCCGCGCCCTCGCCGTTGCACCAGAAGTGCTGCTTTTTGATGAGCCTACCTCGGCGCTTGACCCCATCTCCACATCCAAAATCGAAGACCTGGCGGTTGAATTAAAAGAGACCGTTACAATAGTAATCGTCACACACAACATGCAGCAGGCCGCAAGGATGAGCGATTACACGGGATTTATAATGCTTGGCGAGCTGATAGAATTTGACGAAACCCCAAGGGTGTTCACATATCCCTCCAATAAACTGACTGAGGATTATATAACCGGCAGATTCGGCTGATAAGAATAATTTTTTATATCGGATATACTATAATGTTCTATCTCGGATATGCTATGGAGGTCCTTTCGTGAATATTTTTACGCGGTTGTATTACCAGTATCGCAAGATTATTAAGGCGATAAAACTCTTTCTGATTATTTCAGGGCCGGGGATAATAGTAATGATCGCCGACAACGACGCGGGCGGCATTACTACGTATGCGGCTACGGGGGCGAAGTATGGCTATAATCTTATATGGGTTATCGTAATACTCATCCCTGTCTGTTATTACGTGCAGGAGATGACGGTACGGCTGGGGGCGGTAACAAAGCGTGGACACGCGGAGGCGATTTTCGAGGGGTTTGGTGCCTTCTGGGGGTGGTTTTCGCTGCTTGATTTGCTGATTGTAAACTGGATGACGATGGTGACGGAGTTCGTCGGCATGACATCCGCCCTTAAAATATTCGGCGTATCGCCCTGGCTGACGGTCATAGTAATGTGCATTGTAATGGTGGGCATGGTACTAAGCGGCAGTTACTGGACGTGGGAGAAGATTACCCTGGTCTTTTGTGGGCTAAACCTGATTTATATACCAGGAGCGTTTATGATTAATCCATCTGTCAGGGATATAATCAGCAATGGGCTGGTTCCCAACTTTCCGGGAGGTTTTAATAACGACTTGTTCTTTTTCCTGATGGCAAATGTCGGCACAACCATAGCCCCATGGATGTTATTCTTCCAGCAGAGCGCCGTTGTTGATAAGGCCATGAAGGAAAAGGACATACCCTGGGGCAAGCTTGATACATTTATGGGTTCGATGTTTACCGGGGTTGTGGCCGTGTTTATCATTATCGTCACCGGCACGGTACTAAAAGGGGTGGCCGTTGACGATGCGGCACAGGCGTCTATTATGCTGATGAAGACCAATAAGCATTTGGGCGCTTTAATGGCGATTGGCCTGTTTGACGCCGGTTTCCTTGGCGCGGTTTGCATATCGCTTGCCAGTTCATGGGCATTTGGAGAGGTTTTCGGCTGGGCGCACTCACTAAACTATAAGATAAAAGAGGCCCCCTGGTTTTATGCGTTCTTCTTTTTACTTGTGGCCTCGGCGGGGCTTGTCGTGCTGATTCCAAATGCGCCGCTCGTGCTTATCACACTGTTTGTACAGGTCGTCGCGGTTACGCTGTTGCCTGCCGCTTTGGTCTTTCTGATTCTCCTGTTGAACAACAAAAAGACCATGGGGGAATATACAAATTCTATAACTCAGAACATAGTCACTGTGGGGATAGTGGTGGTTATAATCGTCATATCAAGCATCTATGGGATAAGCACCTTGTTTCCAAATATGCTAAAATAGCGGAGGAGGCAAAGACATTATGATAAGGAGTTTTCTCAAAAATAATTACGCTAAGGTTCGCGAGATAAATAAAAAGTACGAGACACCAAACGTGGAGATGTCGCCGTGGGTAAAGTTCTCGCTGCTGCTGTTGCGGCTTTATCTTATTTTCCTTGTGGTATTGCTTGGTTATAAATTTATTACACTAGTAAGATAGCGGAGGCCGATCTTGAACACTATAATTGACAGAAAGCAGGAACAAGAGACAGGTGCCGAGGTATTCTTTCTAAGTGACCTTATTGGCACAAAGGTATTTAATGGAAACGAAAAGATCGGGAAACTGATGGACCTTGCCATTGTGGAGAAAGAGAAAATCCCCAGAGTTACCCACTTTATCATTCATCGTCCATTTGGCAGCAAGGCGCTTCTCGTACCGTGGGAACGTGTAGCGACGGTCAACGCCGCGAGGATTACCGTTGAACTTGAAAGTCTGAGCCAATATGAGGGCGAGCCGCCCGAAGGCCGGGTGCTCCTGAATACACATATTCTTGATAAGAAGGTCCTTGATATGGATGACAACGAGGTTGATATGGTATATGATATCAAACTGGCCTTGCGTAACAGGGTGCTATATGTTACAGACGTGGATTTCAGCAGATACGCCTTACTAAAAAGACTTGGCCTCAAACCCATAGTGAAGTTTCTGTTCGGGGCAGATTTCCTGAAAAAAGAGACCTTGTCATGGGCTTACGTCCAGCCGCTGCCTGAAAATACAGGCGCATTCAAGGGCAATGTCAAGCTAAATGTCCTGAAAGAGAAACTCACCGATATTCATCCGGTTGACCTGGCGGACATCCTTGAGGAGTTGAACTCTGAACAGCGCCTTGCCATATTCAATGAACTTGAAACAGAACACGCCTCTGATACGCTGGAGGAAATCGAGCCGCGCGTTCAGAGAGAGCTTATCTGTTGCATCAGGAAGGAGAGGGCTGCCGAATTGATCAATGACATGACTCCCGCCCAGGCTGCCGATATACTTGCCATATTGCCAGCGGCGGAGGCGGACGAGATTATGAAATTAATTGATAAGGAAAACGCCCAAAAGGTACAATTCCTGCTTGATAAACATGAGGAGGAGCTTGTCCATTTCTCAACGTCGCATTTTATAAAACTCCCCCCGCGTACACAGGTAAGTCAGTTGCTGCTACAGTATCGTGAAATTGCAAAAGACAAGGACGTGATAATGTACATATACGTGGTTGACGAAAAGGACACGCTGCTCGGCGTGGTTGACCTTAAAGAGGCGTTACAGGCAAGCATAGAGGATAAACTTGAGGCCATTATGACGACAAACGTCATCGCCCTGAAACCGGAAAACACACTTATTGAGGCAGCCGAGATGTTTTCTCGCTACAGCTTCAGGGCTATTCCCGTTACTAATGGCAATGATGTTATCCTTGGGGTGGTTCTCTATCGGGACGTAATGAATTTAAAACACAGGTTTGTGTAAACGGCCATTTAAAACACCTAAGACTGCCTTATCTCCTTGTTTTACAAAGGATCTTGGAGACTGAGGAGAGTACTTTTACCGTAAAATACCAGGGGCGGCAGGTGAGACGGTACGATTGGGCGGGCTAATGAGGCGTGGACACACAGAGGTGATTTCTTTTAGGGGTTGCGGATATGTAATACCAAAATAGAAATGTCCTATTCTACCAAAGTAGAAATGTCCTAAA
>NZ_JBJUSG010000080.1:0-17423 GCF_046044395.1 Candidatus Magnetominusculus dajiuhuensis
AACGTGGTGAGATTTACGGGGTGAAGGGGAGTTACTCCCCTTCGTCGTTAATCCTTTATAGTGCTTTAATTTTTTATAGTGCTTTTAGCAGGGCGACGTATTTCTTGCTGATGATGTCGAGGCTATATTCTGATGAGATTTTATTATATGCCCTAGCGGCGAGGTCTTCCCTTAATGTGTCGTCTTTTAAGAGTACCTCTATTGCCCCGGCCAATTTGCCGGAGTTTTTTATTGGAACGAGGATGGCCGTATCCCCGGCAAGTTCCGCGTTTACAGGGATATCTGTCGTTATGACAGCGACTTTTGACGCCATTGCCTCCATGACGGCGTTGCTCATACCTTCGTAAAGCGTGGGCAGGACAAAGATGTCGCTTATTCTCAATATCTCATGGACATCGTCCCTGTTGCCGAGGAAATGAATATTGGCCTTAGAGGTGAAGTGCGTGATTTGCGCTGTCAAATCCACCCTCTTCTGCCCATCCCCCGCAATCAGGAGATTTACGCCCGAAAAGCGCCTGAATAACTGTTCAAAGGCGTCAAGCAGGTACTCGTGTCCTTTGCCCTGTCTAAGATTCCCAACGCATACAATGTTTTTGTTGTCAGGGTTAATGCAGAGAGACCTCTTTTTTGCGGCTATATCTATTTCAAAATCGTATGTCTTTAGGTCTATTGCGTTGCCGATGACGGCTATCTTCTGTCCTTCAATTTTAAGGGCGGCCTTCAGCTCCTCTTTGACCGTCTCTGTCTGCGTTATATATTTAGCCACCAACGACTTGGTCAGCCTGTCAAACTTACGAAGAAATTCCCATTTTAAGAGTGACCCGCGCTGATAACATACTATCCTCTTTATGCCCAACGCGCGCCCGATGAGCCTTCCAAACAGGTCGGCGTGAATCAGATAGGTCACGAGTATGTCGGGTTTGAACTCATCTGCAAGTCTCTTGAACATTAATATTGGCCGCAAATCAAACGGCCCATGAAGGTCAAGATAAACGACGGGGATACCGGCCTGTTGAAGAGCCGCCCCCAATTTGCCCCGCCCTTTGATTACACACACGCGGTTTTCAAACTCCCCTTCCATGGTCGGGACTAATTTCAGAAGCATCTTCTCTGCCCCGCCTACCTCCATGCCGGTTATCAGGTGCAGGATCTTCAATCGAAATACTCACGAAACCACAGCTCAAGCATCAGGAGTGCCCAGAGGTGATAGCCCCAGTTTATCTTTGTGCGGGTATGCTCATCAAGGAGTGCTTTAACCGCGTCTTTTTTGAAGATACCCCGGCTGATGGCCTTATCAGACAGCAGCACCGATTTGGCATAGTCCTTTAGGCGCGTCCTGAACCATACGTCAAGCGGGATGGCAAAGCCCATCTTCGGCCTGTACATCACGTCTTTGGGAAGCAGAGTCAGGAGTGCCCTCTTCAGGATATATTTTTTACTGTTTATGCCTTTTAGTTTCAGACCTGACGGGATTTTTGCCGTAAGTTCTATGAATTCATGGTCTAAAAACGGGCTTCTTCCTTCAAGGGATACGGCCATAGTGGCGATATCCATTTTGACAAGCAGGTCATCGGGCAGATAGGTCATAAAATCTGCATAGAGCGCGGCATCGAGCATATTTGCCGTGCCGGATTCCCTGAATCTGTCCTCTGTGAGCGTATAGGAGTCGTTGTCGGCCATGGCTCTGGCGAATTTGCCGCTGTACAGTGCACCTTTCATTGCGTTTGTAAAATAGCATATGTAGTTTACATATCTGCGGGCGGCGTCATCGGGCAGAGTTGTGATGAGGCGCTCAAGGCGGTTAAAAAACGTGGTTTTAATCCTGCCGCCGAGAATCTTGCCGATTTGATCAATTAACTGTTTGGACAGAAAGCCACCATAGTTGACGGCAAACTTATGAACCGCGTATCGGTCGTAGCCGGCGAAGTTCTCATCGCCGCCGTCGCCGTTGAGGGCAACCGTAACATGTTCGCGCGTGAGTTTGCTGACATAGTAAGATGGCAGGGCGCTGGAATCGGCAAACGGCTCCTCATACATATACGCCAAACGCGGCAGGATTTCCTCGGCGCTGACCGGTGTTACGATAAGCTCCGTATGCTCGGTCCTGAATTTATTGGCAATAATCCTCGCGTAGTTAAGCTCATTATATTTATCTTCCTCAAATCCTATTGAAAATGTCCTGATGGGCGTACTGCTCAGGCGGCTCATCAGCGCGGTAACGGCGCTGGAGTCAACGCCACCCGAAAGCAGCGCCCCAAGGGGCACATCAGAGCGCATCCTGATACCAACCGCCTCCTCAAGTTTATCCATAATCCTGCCGCACCACTGCCCCTCTGTAAGCGCCCATTTCTCTGAATAGTCCAACGACCAGTAGCGCCGCTTCGTTACCTTCATTGTGTCAACTTCGATTAGCAGATAATGTGCCGCTTCAAGTTTCTGGATTCCCATAAAACCCGTCAGAGGCGACGGCACGTATTGATACGTAAGATAGTGGTGGATGGCCTTGAAGTCCGGTTCCCTCTGATATTCGTCCTGCGTGAGAATGGCCTTAAGCTCGGAGGCAAATATAAATACGTCGTTATTCAGATAATATTTAAAGGGTTTCTTACCAACCCTGTCGCGGGCGCAAAAGAGTACGCGCCGTTGTTCGTCATATATCGCGAAGGAGAACATGCCACGCAGGTGTTGCAGGCATTCTACTCCGAATTTATCATATAGGGCCGGGATAACCTCAGTGTCCGTGTTTGATTTAAAGGAGTATCCCTCTTTTTCAAGGGCGAGGCGTTTCTCGGCGTAGTTATATATCTCGCCGTTAAAGACAATCCAGTACTTGTTGAGGCAGTACATGGGCTGCGTACCCAGCGAAGATAAATCAATAATAGACAACCGCCTGTGCCCAAGCCCCACCCTGCCGTCGCGTGAGATGAACACCCCATGGCCGTCAGGCCCCCGATGGGCCATCACGCCGTTCATAGCGCCTATATCGCCTTCTGATACGGCCTCGCCTCTGGATACAATCTTTCCGGCTATCGCACACATAATCTATTATCGCTGATCTCTACGTGTTTTTGTTGGTAACGTAGATAACTCCTCTAATATCTTTGCAGCAGAAGGCCGCCATTGTTAATTATAGAACATTTTATTTTGCATAAGCGGCAGGAGTATCGTTATGGCCGTCCCCTTGCCCTCTGCGCTTTCTATTGAAACCTTGCCGCCATGTCGCTTTAT
The DNA here is from genome assembly GCF_046044395.1 of Candidatus Magnetominusculus dajiuhuensis. Taxonomy (NCBI): domain Bacteria; kingdom Pseudomonadati; phylum Nitrospirota; class Nitrospiria; order Nitrospirales; family Nitrospiraceae; genus Candidatus Magnetominusculus; species Candidatus Magnetominusculus dajiuhuensis. Next base: position 3,229 of record NZ_JBJUSG010000080.1, read on the forward strand.
TATTCCGTCCACCATGGCCAGCCCCAGTCCCTTGCCTGAACCAACTTCTTTTGTCGTAAAAAACGGGACAAACGCCTGCTTCACCGCATCCTCAGACATTCCTACGCCGTCGTCTTCTATCCTGATTTGTATCAGCTCGCCTTCCACACCCGTTATCGCCGTAACTATCCGTATCGTGCCGACCTCATTAACCGCCTGAACCGCGTTGTCTATTATATTATAAAAACATTGGTTCATTGAACGCGACTCACAAAGATACGGCGGCAGTTGCCCGTATTCTCTGACAATCATCACTTCGGAGTCTTTATTAATACGCATTGATAATGCCTCGTCTATGCACTTATTCATATCCAGTTCCTCTATGTCCGTCTTGTTAAGGCGTGTAAATGTCCTCAGCCCGTTGACTATTTCCATGATTCTCTCAATACCTTTATTAGACGAGTTGATTTTAGTATTCATCATAGAAATCGCGTCAAGTATGTTCTTTTTGTGCGACGATTCTGTTTGTTCACTTGATGACAACTCCTGCGAAAGCAGCGTATGTCTTATAAAATGCTCAACCTTCGCGAGATTTTTTTGGAAGGAGCTTACAGATGTCTTAATAAAAGATAATGGGTTGTTTATCTCATGCGCTATGCCAGCCGCAAGTGTTGTCAGGCTCTCCGTTCTATCCAGCTCTATGAGCTGCAGCTCTTGTTTGCGCAAAATAACGCCCGCAATAACATGCGCCATATTTTTTATAAATAACTCGTCATCGTCATTGCGTTCATACCCCGCGTCCACATAGACATTGATTACCCCCAACACCCGGTCCGTCTGCTTGTCCGTTGAGACAATAGGCACACAGTAATGCCCGTGATCAGACATACCATCGTGTGTAGTCGTGTGTCTGGCGTCTTCTTTACCATTCGATGAAAACACCACTTCTTTCGTTGACGCTGCCAACCCGCACAGACACTGGCCAATGGGAACTGCTGAGCACTGTGCCAACTGCTCGTCTCTGAATCCACGATGCGCCGCAATCTGAAGGACTTTAAGCGACTCGTTATAAAGGAAAATACACCCTTTGGGTTGCGAGAGATGCTCCAGAATTACGTCTAATTTCCTCTGCAGATGTAGTTCAATCGGCTCAGATGACAACGATAATTTCAGGACAGAGTTTATAATTTCCTGCTCCGTTACATGTTTATCTACGATCGCCATTTGTCCTAATAAATCATTATAGCTTTCCAGTAAATCCTTCCGTGATTTATCTCTGTGAATCATAAATATGCCAATCAGATAACATATAAACATCAATAACAATACATATACTATATTCTTTTTAACCGCAACCCCAACGTCTGAAAGCTCAACAAGCAGATGTAGATTCCAAACAGTGGCATTATCCTGTGTCCCCACCATCATAAATTCGGTGTCCGTATATCCTTTCCCCGTTTGTGATTGTTCAGAATGGCGGATTGTAACGAATTTCATGCCATCTTTTTCTGATTCCCTTATAATCGGCAGCGGCAGCAGTGGCTCATCCGCGTATAACTTGTCATGCCTGATTTTTTGTAAGACATCCTCCGGTAACTTATGCAGCGTGTGATAGAGATACCGCTTATCACTGGTATTAAAAATAACTCCGTCATCGTCTGCAATTAATACTATCTCTCTGGAGTTCGTATTCTGAGGCGAGAATATGTTTGCATCGTATTTTATCGCTGTAACTCCTAATATCTCACCACTAACATCATCTCTCACAGGATATGACCTGTAATAACCGAGTTTTTTTGTTGTAGTGCCAATGGCTATGTCCTCATCGGGACTCCCCATTAGAGCCTTTTTAAAATAATCCCTGAAACTCAAATCCTTACCGGCTAAACTGTCAGTATTTTTATAGTTACTCGTCCCAACCACTACACCGGCTTTATTAATGATATAAACTATGGACGCCCCGATAGAGTCATTGTACTGCAATAAAAAATCGTTCATTGTATTTTGGTCGCCGGGATGTTTTAAATAGCCGATGACGTAAGGACGTTCCGCCATGACTTTAGAGAAGGCGATATAGGTGCCTACCTTGTCAAGCAAATAACTGTTATATGTATTTAAACGCTCAATTGCTTCTCCATGGAGTATTCTTGTTGTCCTGTCTTTTGTCCAAACGGCCGTGACTATGGACAATATTATGGCGGCTATCAACATAAAGGCGGTCAGGCGCGGCGTATTCAGATAACTTACCGCCCGCTTATCAGGGTTATTGCGATTAATCATATTGTTTTTTTTGGGTTTCACTCGAAAGTACTATATGATTCTATCACATATAGTTCATTAATATCAAATAATAATACACCTGTGTCTGAATTCGCCCGTATTATGTTAGAATACCCTATGCCTTCGCGGGTGTTTGATAAGGTTTACGGTGGGAAGCGGCTCGACAGAGACGACGCGTTGGAGCTTTTTAACTCTGACGGACTGTTTGGCGTGGGCAGGGCGGCTTCGTTTGTTGCGGAGCGTCTCCACGGTAAAAAGGTCTATTACACGCGAAACCACCACATCAACCCGACAAACCTCTGCGTCAACCGGTGCAAGTTCTGCGCCTTTAGCCGATCAACGGGGCAGGAAGGCGCGTATGCGATGACTATTGACGAAGTGCTTGCCAAACTGGCCGCAACAAGCTCACCCTTTAGCGAACTCCACATAGTCGGCGGCCTTCATCCTGACTGGCCGTTTAGTTATTACCTTGATTTGCTTTCCGCGATAAAGAAACAATATCCACGCGTTCAGATAAAGGCATTTACGGCCGTCGAAATTGACCATTTTACGAAACTAAGCGGGCTTGGACTGCGCGGCACGCTTGCCGCGCTGAAGGCGCGAGGGCTTGATATGCTGCCCGGCGGCGGGGCGGAGATATTTAATGCCGACGTTCGCGCGCGCCTGTGTCCGGAGAAAATCCCCGCCTCAAGGTGGCTCGAAATCCACGAGGCCGCCCATACTCTTGGCATCAGGACAAACGCCACAATGCTCTACGGCCACATTGAGACATACGGCGATAGGGTTGACCACCTCCTCGCACTGCGTGAGCTTCAGGAGCGCACAGGGGGGTTTCAGGCCTTTATTCCACTTTCGTATCAGCCCGTTTACAGCGCCGACATAGACGTGACGCGCTATCCCTCCGGTCTGGACGATTTAAAGACAATAGCGGTAAGCCGCCTAGTCCTTGATAACTTCCCTCACATAAAGGCATACTGGATAATGCTTGGCGAGAAGATATGCCAGATTGCCCTCTTCTTTGGCGCCACCGACATTGACGGCACGGTAATAGAGGAGAAAATAGCCCACAGCGCCGGGGCTGCCTCATCCGGGATGCTCACCAAAGGTGAGATGATTAATCTGATTACAAAGGCACAAAAAGAGCCGATTGAGCGTAACGCCACATACGAAGAGGTCTCTGTCTGAGCAGTTTATTTGATAAGCGGCAGCAGGCCCTTGCGCATCTCACCGGGACGCCGTTGCTTGAGCTTGGGCAGCAGGCCGATGAGATGAGAAATGCCCTGCATCCTGAGCATCTTGTCACGTTTATTGTTGACAGGAACATCAACTACACGAATGTCTGTGTAAATAAGTGCACCTTTTGCGCCTTTTATAAAGACGAATGCGATGAGGAGGCATATATTATTGATGAGGGCGTTTTGATGGAGAAAATCCGCGAGACTATCGCCCTTGGCGGCACACAGATTTTAATGCAGGGCGGCCTCCACCCGGCCCTTGATATTAATTATTATATAGATATGCTGCGAAAGATAAAAAAGGAGTTCACAATAAACATTCACGGGTTCTCTCCCCCTGAGATTGCCTATATGGCAAAAAAGGCCAGTCTCACGATAAAAGATACCTTAACCGTATTGAAGGACGCGGGGCTGGATTCGATTCCCGGCGGAGGGGCGGAGATACTCTCAGACAGGGTCAGAAGCGCCATAAGCCCGCGAAAAATAAACACCGCCGCGTGGCTTGAGGTGATGAGGGAGGCACATTTGCTTGGGATGAGGACTACGGCGACGATGATGTTCGGCACGGTTGAAACACCGGAGGATATAGTGGCCCATCTTGAGGCAATATGGCGGCTTCAGGAGGAGACAGGCGGGTTTACGGCGTTTATTCCATGGACGTTTCAGCCCGGCGGCTCTGCTTTAGGCAGCACAATAACCCACGCAACGGCGGCTGATTACCTGCGCGTGCTGGCGCTTTGCCGGCTTTATCTGGATAATGTCAAAAACGTTCAGGCGTCGTGGGTTACGCAGGGGATAAAGACCGCGCAGGTGGCACTTAGATTCGGCGCAAATGACTTCGGCTCTACGATGATAGAAGAAAATGTTGTAAAAGCGGCGGGTGTAGCATTTATGGTATCGAAAAATGATATAATAGGCGCGATAAAGTCATCAGGGTTCAGACCGGCCCAGAGGGACACATACTATAATGTGTTAAACTATTTCTGAGCGTGGGAATTTAAATAGAGGTAGATCATGGAAGGGCAGCAGATATACGATGTGGTGATAGTGGGAGGCGGGCCGGCGGGGCTGTCCGCGGCGCAGTATGCGTCGAGGTTGAACCTGAGGACCATAGTGCTGGACAAATCAAAGTCGGCGGGGGCGCTTGCCTTCACTCATAAAATAGAAAACTATCCTGGCATCACAAGGCCAATATCCGGGGCGGAGCTGCTGGATATATTCAGAAATCAGGCCGTTACGTTTGGCGCGCAGTACATAGAGACACAGGTTATAGGCGTAAACATTGAGGGCGAGCCAAAGGAAATCTACGCGATGGACGGCAACTACTACGGCAAGACGGTAATCCTTGCCACAGGTTCAATGGGCAGAAAGCCGACAATCACGGGAGAGAAAGAGCTGCTAGGTAAGGGCGTAAGTTACTGCGCCATCTGCGACGCGGCGTTTTACAGGGATAAGAACGTGTGCGTCATAGGGGATTCTGAGGAGGCGGTTAAAGAGGCGGAGGTCTTAGCGAGATTTACTGATAGGATAACGCTGATAGCCCAGAGCAACAGGCTGAGGGTTGATGGGCATCCGATTTTGAATGAAAAAAAAGTCAGTGTGCTCATAAATCACAGGGTAACTGAAATCAGGGGCGAAGAGTTCGTAGAAAGTATAGTAGTGCACAACAACGACACGAAGGCCGAGACCTTTATGCCGATGGACGGCGTGTTTGTATATCTGCACGGCAACAGGCCGATTGTGGATTTTCTGGACTTTTCGGTTGATATAAGCGACGAGGAGTGTGTGCTGACAAACAGGATGATGGAGACGAATGTCGCGGGTGTGTTTGCGGCGGGTGATGTATCATGCACTGAGGTCAGGCAGGTTGTAATTGCGGCGGCCAATGGCTGTGTTGCGGCGCTGTCGGCGGAGAAATATATAAACCAAAGAAAGAAAAGAAAATATGCCTGGGGCTAAAGCAATCATAATAAAATGCAGATAAAACGTCTATGGACTTTATCAGGCACTATGGCCTTTGCGATACTGATTACCGCCGCCGTTGCGGCAGCGGAAAATTGGAAAAGGCTTGACGAGGGGTTGTATATGCGCGAATTTGAATCCCCTCAAAAATCCGACATGGGCAATTCAAAGATAACGGTGATAAAAATCAACCCCGCATACTATGCGTTTAAACTCCTCACAGTATCTGAGTTGGGCGGCAAGGCGATGACAGCGAAGGAATGGGCGAAAAAATATAATCTTATGGTTGCCGCAAATGCCGGCATGTATCAGGCCGACAGCACCACAAGCGTGGGATATATGAAGAATTTCAGCCACGTAAACAATCCTAAGGTCTCCAAGGCCTACAAGTCGGCCCTCGCTTTTAATCCCGTTGATTCCACCGTAGCCGACGCACAGATAATAGACTCTGAGTGTCAAAACTTTGAAGAGTTCAAGGGAAAATACAATACGCTGATACAGAATATCAGGATGATAAGTTGCACAAACAAAAACGTCTGGGCGCAGCAGCAGTCGGCATGGAGCATAGCCGCGGTTGGCAAGGACAAAAACGGCAACGTGCTCCTGTTGTTTTCCCGCTCGCCGTATACAGTTCACGATTTTATTGATATTGTAATGTCTCTTCCGATTTCCATTGCAAGCGCCGCATACCTTGAGGGAGGGCGACAGGCCTCTCTTTATATCTCGGCAAAGGACACCGAGATCGAAAAAATCGGGGGCTACGGCACTGACTATGACGAGGGCGGCACGTTTCAGACCGCGTGGCCGATACCGAATGTAATCGGTATTGTAAAAAAACAATCGCCAAACACGTTAAATAAATGAAAAGACAATTATCGAATCTCATAGCCGTGCTGGCCATTATTATAATGGCTTGCATGATGTCCTGCCAGCAGAGATACACCGTGCCAAAGCCTGAACCGATGCCGGGCTGCGCCCTGTTTCACTCTGAGGACAATCCCGCCGACAACATGACCGATATTGACCTGAAGTCGGCATATATCGTCGGGCAGCTTGAGAGAAATGGCGATATTCCCAGATTCGAGAATAAGATAATCGTAACCACTTTTGTTGACATAAATAATCTCAATCAGACATCCATGTTTGGGCGTCTGATAGCCGAGGAGATACTGTCGCAGCTTCGTATGAAGGACTACAGGGTGACAGACGTGAGGGAAATGAAGTCAATAGTCATGTCCAACAAGGTAGGCGAACTGTATCTAAGCAGGAGCGGCCTGCCGCAGCCGGGCAACAAGATAGACATCACGCCAAAGAGTTTTAACTTCGACTATACCAACTCGCTTATTGTGGCCGGCACGTATCAGGTAGAGCCGTGCGAGGTGTTTGTCAACGTGAGGCTGATAAGCCCTGAGCAGGCTGAGGTTGTCTCTGTGGCATCGGTTAAAATTCCCCGCACGAAGTTGATAAAATACCTGCTGAGTAAACAAAATGAACTGAAGGACGAGCCAATGCCTTCAATACCATTGCGCCAGAATGAACCCGTGGTGGTTGCCACACCTAAGCCCACCCCCGCACCCACACCCACGCCTGTAAAAAAGGCGGGGGCAGCCAAACACAAGGCAAAAAAGAAGGTGAAGCGGAAAGTACCGGCGAGTCCCGCAGAGCCGGTAAAACCGGAGGCCGCACCAAAACCGGAGGCAGAGGCAAAGCCGGAGGCAGAGGTAAAAGTGGACGTGATAATGAGACCTAAAGAGCCGGTCAGCCCCACAGAGCCGGTAAAACCTAAGGAACCAGTAAAGCCTGATGTGCCGGTGAAAAAGTGATGGTGAAGAATTGACACTGAAACATAAAACAACCGTCACCAGCCCAACGGCGGCGTGTGCAGTGTGGGCGATTGCCCTCACGTTAATGCTCACCTGTGGATGCTCCGTCTACAAGGCCGCCGAAAAAGTGGCCGTAGGTCCGCCAAGCGGCCCGACCCCCGGATATTCCAATGGTATGCACAACGTATATGACGACCTTGACGGGGCGGCAAGGGACATGGCAAACGGCCTTTCATTCGGCGCGAGGATTGATACTGAGCGCGTCTATTCCCCACAAATATCGCCCATATTGGTTACGACATTCGTTGATATAAACGACCTCAGACAGACCTCTCCTTTGGGGAGGGCCTTTTCCGAGCTATTGATGACCTATCTGCAGAGGAACTATTTCAACGTCATAGAGATGAGAATGGGAAATGCCATAGATATTGATAAAAAGAAAGGGGAGTTAGTCCTGACCAGGGACGTCAAAGACCTCGCGGCAAGGGAAAACGCTATGAGTGTCCTTGCGGGGACATATACCATTACCGGGCAGTCGGTAATATTTAACGGCAGGATTATAAACCTGAAGGACTCCACATTGTATTCGGCCTGGAGTACGCGCATGGTGGAAACAAAAGAGATTAAGACATTGTTAAAAAACAACAATCCTGGAAACGGCCAGGGGCAAATGCCCGACCCCACGACCGTCATGGAAAGGCCGGCAATCACTAAATGAAAGGGGGAGGTCTGCGCGGGCTACGAAGCCGGATTATGCGTCGCCAGATTATGCATCGAATGATGGGTGTGTCGGCGGCGTGGGTGGTGGTGGCGCTTGCCGTTGCCGCGTGCAGTGTGGCTGTGACGCCTGAGGTCACCGTGCTTTCGGCCAAACATTCAACTCTGACTAAGTCCGAGTCTGAGGCTCCACCGTGCCTTAACGAGGTTTATATCACCCCTGAAAACCCGTTTCCCTTTGGCAGCCGTGCCGCCGTCTTTCTTATGAAGTCGTCTGTTGACGCGCGGGAAGTATCCGAGTACCTTACCGACCTCACGCACAAGCTGCTCCTGCAGAAGCAGTTGTTTCATATAATAGAGAAAAATGACGAGATATTCAACGACCTCAAATCGCAGATGAAATATGCCAGAGACAAAAAGTATGATATTATCATTGTCGGAGAGATAGAGAAAATAATCATGGGTGGAGAACTCAGACAGTCCATGATGGCGATAAAGATGCGCGTAATCAATCCCAGGACAGAGGTCACGCTGCTTTACCTTGACCACTGCCGTACCGCGCCGCCGCGAAGGGCTATATCATTTACTGACTTTGACGGGTTGAATTTCCCTGTAAAATTTTACGATGTGAAGGCGCCGCTTCCTAAGCAGCTTGGGGCGTTGGTCGTAGCGGAGATTTCAAATATTCTCGTCCAATTCAAGGAGTAGCCGCCATAAGTGGCGGTGAGACAAATGGATTTTCGGCCATCAGAATCCCCCAAAAGATTTGATTAATAAATAGTGTTGCAAAATAATGAGCATTTATGTTACTTTCCATTACAAAAACACACGCTATGGAGCCGGAGACGGCAGCTTTAGCAGAGGTCCCCGGGCGGCATAGTCCGCCACATGGGGCGCTAAGGTTATAGCGGAGGGAAAAACCAACAGGAGGTACTTTAAAAGTGGTAGTATCAATGAAAGAGTTGCTTGAGGCGGGTGTCCACTTCGGACATCAGGTAAAGAGGTGGAATCCTAAGATGAAAAAGTATATCTTCGGCGAGAGAAACGGGATATACATTATTGATCTGCAAAAAACGGTAAAAGGCATAGAAGAGGCGTATAATTTCGTCAGGGATATGTCAGCCGCGGGCGAGACTATAATGTTTGTCGGCACGAAAAAGCAGGCCCAGGACGCTATTGCCGAGGAGGCCGAACGTGCCGGGGCGTATTATGTCAATCAGAGATGGCTTGGCGGGATGCTGACGAATTTCTTCACAATCAAAAAGAGTATCGAGAAGCTGAAAAAGATAGAGACCATGAAAAGCGATGGCATATACGATGTGCTGACAAAAAAAGAGGTGCTCGCGTATGAAAAAGAACGTACTAAGCTGCAAAAGTATCTCGGCGGCATAAAGGATATGAAAAAATACCCTGGCGTGTTGTTTGTCATAGACCCAAGAAGGGAAAACATCGCCGTAATGGAGGCAAAAAAACTGTCGCTTCCTATTGTGGCCATAGTGGATACGAACTGCGACCCCGATAAAATAGACTACGTCATACCCGGCAACGACGACGCCATAAGGGCAGTAAAGCTGGTAACAGGCAGAATGGCCGACGCAATTATGGAAGGCAAGAGCATTCTTAACCGGGAAAAAGAGCAGAAGGCACAAGACATCCTGATAGATCAGAAAAAACAGCAGGAAGAACTTGAGGAGGTAAAAGCGTGATATCCGCAACCATGGTCATGGAGTTAAGGGAAAAGACGGGCGTTGGCATGATGGACTGCAAAAAGGCCCTCACAGAGACCGGCGGCGATTTTGAGAAGGCCCTTGATTACCTGAGAAAGAAAGGCCTTGCCACGGCGGCAAAGAAATCCGGCAGAAAGGCCTCCGAGGGCCTCATCTGTTCCTATATCCACATGGACAAGATAGGCGTTATGATAGAGCTGAACTGTGAAACTGATTTCGTGGCAAAGACAGACGACTACAAGCAATTGGCAAAGGACATAGCTATGCACATCGCCGCGGCAAACCCTGAGTACATAGAGCCGGCTGAAATCCCCGCCACAGTAATCGAAAGGGAAAAAGAGATATACAAAGACCAGGTGAAAGGGAAACCGGCAGGTGTGATAGACAAGATAATAGAGGGCAAGCTGGAGAAGTTCTACTCCGAGAAATGCCTGCTCAGACAAGCCTTCGTCAAGAACCCCGACCAGACCGTCCACGATGTTGTCGTGGAGAAGATAGCAAAACTCGGTGAAAACATACTGGTCAGGCGGTTCGTCCGGTATCAGCTTGGCGAAAAGCAGGACGAGGCTTAGAGAGAGATTTAATGCGATGGAAAACTTAAAATATAAACGTCTGATGTTGAAGTTAAGCGGCGAGGCCCTCATAGGCGACGGCTCATACGGCATCTCGCAGGAGATGGTAATCTATGCGGCGCAGGAGATAAAATCGGCCTATGAGACCGGCGCACAAATTGCGGTTGTCATAGGCGGCGGCAATATATTCAGGGGTGTGGAGGCCTCAGTAAAGGGGATAGACAGGGCAACGGCCGACTATATGGGTATGCTGGCGACTGTTATAAACGCCCTCGCGCTGCAGAATTCCCTCGAAAAAACAGGTGTTCCCACAAGGGTTCAATCGGCCATAGAGATGCGTGAACTGGCCGAACCATACATAAGAAGAAAGGCTATGCGCCATCTTGAAAAAAACAGGGTGGTTATCTTCGCCGCCGGTACGGGCAATCCCTATTTTACGACAGACACGGCGGCAGCCCTTAGGGCAATGGAAATAGACGCAGACGTTATATTCAAGGCCACAAAGGTTGACGGCGTATATACCAAAGACCCCGTAAAAAATCCTGACGCGGTGATGATTGAGCATATAACACATGGCGACGTCCTCAAACAGGGCATCAGCGTAATGGACTCAACGGCCATTACCTTGTGCATGGACAATAACCTTCCAATTATTGTATTTAATTTAAAGAATAAAGGTGCAATAAAGCGAGCCTTGCTCGGTGAAAAAGTCGGTTCTTTCGTAGGGGGCTGATTGTGGACAAAGAGATGGAGAAAAAGCTCAACGGTAAGATGCTCACGGTGATAGACCACCTGAAAAAGGAGTATGCCACTGTAAGGACAGGGCGGGCCTCACTGTCCCTCTTAGATAATATAATGGTTGACTACTACGGCACACCTACGCTGGTTAATCAGGTTGCGGCACTGGGCAGCCCTGACCCACAAACCATAACTATCTCTCCCTGGGAGCAGAAGATAATACCGAATATCGAAAAGGCCATCAGAAAGTCTGACCTTGACCTCACGCCAAACAACGACGGGAAGACTATAAGGATAACGATTCCCCCGCTGTCCGAAGAGAGGAGAAAGCAGTTGGTCAAGGTGGTGAAAAAGAAGGCCGAAGACGCCAGGGTTGCGGTTAGAAATATCAGGAGGGAGTTTAACGAGGAGCTGAAGAAACTCGAAAAAGACAAACACATTAGTGAGGACGAGACGAAGAAGTCTCAGGAAGAGGTTCAGAAGGTGACGGATTCCTTTATTAGACTAGTTGACGAAGTCCTTGCCCACAAGGAAAAAGAGATAATGGAGGTTTGATTTTGCTTAGTAATTTCATGTTAAAGGTGGAGGACTCAAAGCTTCCGGACGTGCAAAAGGCCCTGAAGGCCGCCGGTGTTAAGGTAAAAAGCATTGTTGAGTTGTACAAAGAAGGGGCCGCCGAAGATAAATCTGAAGATAAACCCGACGCCTGATTCGGCATAGAATATAAGGATACGACACAATGGATAATGACAACAACGATGCCGCAAGCGTAAGTGAACGCATAAAAGGCATAAGGAAGACTCTCCTGCAGGAGAGGCAGGCAATCTTAAAAGAGGCAAAGACAGAGATAGGGAACTTTGTCAAAGGGGACGAAAAGCAGCTTGTCGAGGCTGCCCTTGACGATGGAGATTGGTCTGTCGTTGACGTCAATGAGGATATAATACTTCAAAAGCTCCACCATCACAAGCTTAAACTTAATAAGATAGACGAGGCGTTGAGGAAACTAAACGATGGTTCATACGGCGTGTGCGATGACTGCGGGATAGAGATAAGTGAGGCGCGCCTGAAAGTGCTGCCGTACGCGGTGCACTGTGTTGAGTGTAAGGAAAAAAGAGAAAAGATTGAGCAGGTGGAAAGAGAGCAGTCCTTTCAGTAAAATACCCTATCAAGAAACAGGCCTCGTCCGGGGGCGGTCATTCCGGCCTTTTTTCTGTCCTTTGCGGTGAGGATATTTTCGACATCCGCGGGGGATGTCTTTCCCCTCCCCACATCCACCAGCGTCCCTGTGATGTTTCGCACCATGTGGCGCAGGAAACCGTCCGCCTCTATCGTTATCTTTATGAATTGCCCTTTTATTTCGGCACCCATAAAGGATATGCAAGGCATCGGCCTGGCTTCTATACTGAAGACCTCTCTGACCGTATTATCCACATCCGTATCTGAGGCACAAAAGGATTTAAAATCGTACCTGCCGACCAGGCTTATGGAGGCCTTTTGCATAGCCGCGATGTCCAGGGGGTGCCTGACTTCCCATACATAACGATACATAAAGGGCGAGGCTGAGGGGGCATTTGATATGACATAAAAATAGCGCTTACGTCTTGCCGAAAACCGGCAATGGAAATCGCCTGATACGTACCTCGCGGCGACTGCTCTGATATCATAGGGCAGTAAGGCATTCAGCGCCCTTTGAAAAATATCGGGGGTTAAACGGCTGTCTGTAAAAAAAGAAGCGGCCTGTCCTAACGCGTGAACGCCTGAGTCAGTCCTGCCAGCGCTGGTGACGGCGGTGGCGCGCCCCGTAATTTTACACAATGCCTCTTCAATTAATCCTTGCACGGTGGTCGTGTTTGGCTGCATCTGCCAGCCCCGATAGTTTGTGCCATCATATTGAAGGATCAGAAATATGTGCTTCACGGCATTATGGAAGACTTACGATAATACTTCCTTAAAGTAGTCAATGGTCTTGACAAGCCCCTCATCAAGCGGCACAGAGGGCTGCCAACCGAGCACATCTCTTGCCATAGTTATATCGGGTTGTCTTTGTGTGGGGTCATCAACAGGAAGCGGCAAGAAGATAATTTTTGACTTTGAACCAGTCATCTGAATGACCTTACGCGCCAATTCAAGGATTGTAAACTCACCGGGATTGCCCAGATTAACAGGACCTGTAACCTCATCAGGGGAGTTCATCAGCCTTATCAACCCATCACATAAATCGTCAACGTAGCAGAAACTCCTCGTCTGAGAACCCTCTCCATAGACAGTGATGTCATTATTTTGCAGTGCCTGAATGATGAAGTTGCTGACGACGCGGCCGTCATTTTGGAGCATTCTGGGGCCATAGGTATTAAAGATACGGGCTACCTTGATTTTCAGGCCATGCTGCCTGTGATAATCGAAAAAGAGGGTCTCCGCGCATCGTTTCCCCTCGTCGTAACATGCCCGCGGCCCGATGGTATTGACATTACCCCAGTAAGACTCAACCTGAGGGTGGACAGCGGGGTCACCGTAGACCTCGCTCGTTGAGGCCTGAAGGATTTTAATCTTAAGGCGTTTGGCCAATCCGAGCATATTGATAGCGCCGTGCACGGAGGTCTTTGTAGTCTGTACGGGGTCGAATTGATAGTGGATGGGCGACGCGGGGCAAGCAAGATTATATATTTCGTCAACCTCGACATACAATGGAAAGCATACATCATGCCGCATGACCTCAAAGAAGCGATTGCCCATCAAATGAATGACATTGCTTTTTCTGCCGGTGTAGAAATTATCAAGGCAAATCACCTCGTTATCGTCAAGGAGCAGCCTCTCACACAGGTGGGAACCTAAAAAACCCGCTCCGCCCGTTATAAGTATTCGTTTTCTGATTGTCATAATCCCTACAATCAAATATAACATAATATGATACATTATTATATTAAAATATTTACTTGAGCACTAAATTATTGGAGGCGGTAACTACAGGTATGGGCAATCAGGCGTCAGGGCAAACGCATTAGAAAAATAAAGCAGAAGATACCTACTGCAATCATTCCGGCTTTGTCACTTGCCGTCATTCCGGCTTGTCCGGAATCTTCCCTTTATTGGGAGTTTCATGATGATTGTGCATATTCTGAGGGATAAGGACAATAGGGGTAGGGAAGGCTCTCACCTCCCCTC
>NZ_JBJUSG010000081.1:0-17282 GCF_046044395.1 Candidatus Magnetominusculus dajiuhuensis
GGGATGCCCTCGCAGGGAAATCAACGGGTGTAGTTATTTAGACGCTTACTTTTCTATCAGGCTGTACAGATTTCCCTCATTATATTGAAGTGAACTGCTTTTTTCAGGTTTATCAACGTTTTCCACGCACGAATATCAGTCAACGGTGTGGAGCTGGAGTCATCCCACTTATCCGAACCGGTAAGTGTCGGCTTGTTGCTATCCGGCATGAGGTAGTCAATGTTAAACGAGATGTTTTCCTGGTTTACGATTATCCCGCCTGAGATGGCCTTACATGCCATAAATTCCTGCCGGCGCGTAATCAGGTCTTTGAGATTTTGCTGCTCCCTTGCTATCCTCTGATTTCTCGCGTCGGTTACGTTGCCGCCGCCCGGTATGTATAAATTGCTGCCCGCTGATCTCACCAGTAGCAGCTCGTCGGCCGTCAGCGGTGTCTTCATTCTGATGCGGGGCGTTTTTACTGTGCGGATTTGGGCACCAAGTTTTCTGACTACCACACCGCCTTCCACAGGCGATACAAACGGGGCAAGTCTCTTATTCCCGACGAGTATGTCTATGTCTATCGTGTTTGTTGGATGTGTTTCCTGCTGACCAAATATCATATCGAGTACGAAACTCTTAGGCGGCACAATCAGGTTTAAGGATTCTGTCAGGGCGCGCCAATTAAAAAGCTCTTCCAGTGCAAATGGCATTACTTAACCTCCTTGATATATATTCCAAATTCCAGGAATTTCAGCGTTGCGGCGGTGTCAAGCCCCGTCAACGCGTTGGCGTTAAACTCGCCGTGGACATATGCCGTTACCTTGGCGTTGCCTGCCGGGCTATTGACGTCCCTTGCAAGTATCGCCCTGGGCACTTCTGTCCCATCGCTGTTGCCTGAGTGATAAGACTTATATTTGCCCGTGGCCGTTACGCGGCCCAGTACTGTACCGAGTACGTGAGCGGCCGCGTCTGATGCAACAGTGGGCTAAACTCTTCGATAAGGCAGCGAAATATCTTGGTCAGGTCGTTCTCGATTCCGAAAAAGATATAAAGGCATTTGTTGTAAAATTTGCCAACGGCACGAGAATCCACGCGATCAGCTCCAACCCCAAGGCATTTCGCTCCAAAGGCGGCAAGGTTGTCCTCGATGAGTTCGCGTGGCACGAAGACCAGGAAAGACTATGGGCGGCTGCAAAGCCATGTATCACGTGGGGATATCCCCTGCGGGTATTGAGCACCCACAACGGCACGAATTGCCGGTATTATAAGTTTATCGAATCCACAAAAAAGGGTCGGCTCAAGTGGTCTCTCCACACGACGACGATTCATACGGCCGTTGAACAGGGGCTTGTTGATAAGATATATAAACGACCCACCACACAAGAAGAGCGCGACGCATGGCTTGCCGATCAGCGTGCAAGCTGCTTCGACGAAAACACTTGGCTGCAGGAATACTGCTGTATTCCGGTGGACGAGGCCTCGGCGTTTCTCACTTACGAAATACTTGAGAAGTGCACACTCGGTGATATTATAAGGCCCCTTGCCGAAATCAAGGACGGCCTGTTTATCGGCATGGACATAGGGCGCAAAAAAGATTTAACTGTTATCTGGTGTATCGAAAAGATTGAAAATATCAAATACACGCGCATGGTTAAAGTCATTGAGAAGACGCCGTTTCATATGCAGCGCGCAATATTATTCGAGATATTAAAACTCCCCACACTCCGGCGGGCTTGTATTGACGCCACCGGCATTGGGATGCAGCTTGCTGAAGAGGCACAGCTTGCCTTCGGGAAATACCGCGTTGAGGCCGTCACGTTTTCAGCCAAAATCAAAGAGGATTTGGCATACGGCCTTCGCAACGACATGGAAGACAGGCAGTTTTATATCCCCGACGATTTTGAAGTTCGCGAGGATTTCCACTCCATCAGGAAGGTTACGACAACCGCCGGTGCAGTCCGGTTTGACGTTGCGGCATCTGAGGCACGCGGCCATGCCGACAGATTTTGGGCATGTGCGCTTGCGCGATACGCCGCCGCTGACGCCTCAAGCGGCCCTATAAACGTGGCCACGCGACGCAAAAGAGAAACGACGAAATTTTTTAGAGGATATGACTAATGAAAAGAAGCAAATCAAAAAAGGGACAAGAGATTTATAATTTTGCGGCGGCGCAATTGCCGCCCATATTCCCCGAAATAGCCACGCGGCGAGGGGCGATTGATTTTTATACGTGGTCAATGTACCTGCCAAATCCCGACCCGATATTACTCCGCCAGGGAAAGAATATCACCGCATATAACGAGCTGCTGGTTGACGCCCACGTGGGCGCGTGTGTCAAAAGCCGCAAGTCCGGCGTGAAATCTCTGCTTTGGGGCATAGATTACGGCAAATCAAAGATGTCCCGGCAGGCCAAATTCATTGACGGCGTCTTGAAAAATCTCGATGTCGAGCGGATTATGTCAGAAATCCTCAATGCCGTATTGTTTGGCTATCAAGCCCTTGAGGTGATTTGGACACAGGACGAAAACGGGTTTATTGTGCCGCAAGATGTCTTAGGAAAACCCCAGAACTGGTTCGTTTTCGATATGGAAAATAATCTGATGCTGAGGACGCGGGATAATTTCAACGGTTTTATACTGCCCGACAGAAAATTCATACTCGTCCAGCACGAACCGACCTACGAAAACCCGTATGGATTCCCGGAGCTATCGCGCTGTTTCTGGCCGGTGGTTTTCAAAAAGGGGAGCATTAAATTCTGGGCGGTCTTTGCTGAAAAATATGGTATGCCGTTTATCATTGGCAAGCAGCCGCGAAGCACTTCAAAAGAAGATACCGAGAGGCTTGCCAACATGCTTGACGCGATGGTTCAGGACGCCGTGGCGGTTATTCCAGATGATTCGTCTGTGGATATTCAGAGCGGCCTCGTGAAAGGCGGCGCGTCGTCAACTCTGTATGTGGATTTAATCAAATTCCTCAACGACGAAATCTCAAAGGCAATCTTGGGACAGACGCTGACCACGGAGATGGGCAGTACGGGCAGCTACAGCGCCTCGCAGACGCATATGGAAGTTCGCGGCGACATCGTAATGGCAGATAAGAGGCTCGTGATAAAGGCGTTTAACACCCTCATAAAGTGGATTATCGAGATTAATTTCGCAAGCAAGGAAGTCCCTGAGTTTACCCTGTGGGCAGAAGAGGATGTTGACCAGTCCCTGGCCGAAAGAGACAAAAATCTCACCGCCTCGATGACGCTGTCAGGGCTTCAGCTCTCGAAAAAATATTACCAAAAGAACTACGGGCTTGAGGACGAAGATATACAAGAGGGGACAGCCCCCGCACCGACACCGAATGCAGCGCCACCAGCCATGTTCGCACAGGCGGCGGCTGACATTTCCCCAGAGCAAGCGGCTATTGACAATGTCAAGCTCTCGCCGACTGATTTGCAGGCGCAGGCCGAAGACGCATTAAAGCCTATTATCAATATGATTCACAATAAAAAGTCTTACAATGATATCCTCGACACCCTTGCGGAAATGTTTCCTCATATGGACACTGACAACCTCATTAATATGCTGACGATGGTATACTTTATAGCCGATACTTGGGGACGGCTCAATGCCAAATCCTGAAGACATTGACCTCTCTTACGCAATCGGCCTTCCACCTGAGTACGCAATCGAGTATTTCCAAAAGAAGGGCTATAAAATTACATGGGACTGGCACGAGGCCCTGCGTGAGGCACACACGAAAGCCTTCACCGTGGCGAAGGTCATGCGCCTTGACATCCTGAAAGACATCAGGGACGCGGTCGAGAAGGCGCTTAAAACAGGCATGACCTTTGAGGAGTTCCAGGCAGAACTTGAGCCGAAGTTGAGGGCTAAGGGCTGGTGGGGCAAACAGGAGATAGCCACTGAAGACGGCATCAAAACCGTACAGCTTGGCTCAACGCGCCGACTTGAAACCATCTACCGCACCAATCTACAGGTCGCATACATGGCGGGCAGATATAAAGCCCTGATGAAGGACGTTGCAAACCGGCCGTACTGGCAATATGTTGCAGTCATGGATCAGAAAACACGCCCGGCCCATAAAGCCCTCAACGGCAAGGTCTTTCGGTATGATGATCCCTTCTGGGACACACACTTTCCCCCAAACGGTTTCCGGTGCCGATGCGAAGTCTTTGGTCTAAGTTCCAAGGATATGAAAGAAGAGGGGCTTCAGGCAGAGACAAAGGATTCTCCTTATCGCAATGTTCAGCCTGACTACGGGTGGGACTATAATCCGGGGAAAGATGCGTGGGAGCCGGACTTAGATCAATACCCTTACGACATTGCCAAGCTCTATGTAGAAGACGGCCTGACGGGGCCGGATTTCAACGCCTTTTACGATGGCCTGACAAAGGGCAATTTCCCTGTGGCCGTTCTTTCAGAGGAATATAAAAATAGCATAGGCGCGACAAGCCAGGTCGTTCTTTTGTCAGATGAGAGCCTTGCCAAAAATAAAGCAAATCACCCCGAATTGACCGAGGAGGAGTATTCCAAAATACCTGACATCATATCCTCGGACGCTGATGTTATTATTCAGGACGGCGAACTTACGCTTGTATTTATCAAGATTAACGATCGGTATTACAATGCCGTGGTGAAGGCTACCGCAAGCGGAGAAACACTCTTTCTTACTTCATTTAGAAGGGTTGACGATGTTGAAAGAGAAGTTGGAAGATTAAAGCGCAAACAGGGAACAAAAATTATAAAAGATGATTTAAAGACTTCGGGTGGGGCCTCCCATTGAACCCCACATAGCGAGCCATCCTTTGAGGACGTCCTACGGCCGGGAGATTATCACCGCGTCGCCGAAGCCTTTACTAAATTATAACATAATATGATAAGAATCGAAATAAAAGATGATAATATAAAAACTAAACTTCTGGCACTCCATAGCCGAATGTCTAACCTGTCGCCCTTGATGGCCACGCTTTCAGGTGATTTAATGCGCTCTGTCCAAAAGAATTTTGCCGAAGAGGGGCGTCCTAAATGGGCGTCCTTACAGCCATCAACTCTTGCCGCCCTCGCTAAAAAAGGCCATACAGGCACAATGTTAAACCGCACGGCAGGCGGCCTTTTCTCAAGCATCCAACCCAAAAGCGGCAGGAATTACGCCGCTGTCACTACAAACAAAAGATACGCCGCGGTACAGCAGTTCGGATTTAAAGGATCTGTCGCTGTCAAGGCCCACACGCGCAGGATCTTCACCACTAAAGGCAAATCAGGCAAGGTACTCAAAAGGAAAAAACTAATCGGTACCGCCAATGTGAAGGCTTTTTCAAGAAAGATGGATATCACCGCGAGGCCGTTTTTTAAACTTACTGATGAGGATATTCAGACTATCATGGAGAGTATAGCGAAGTATGGGGCTTTATGATGTCTCACGGAGTAATTTGCTGTTTATATATCTGTAGCTCTGCGGTGCTTTAATATCTACCCATACCTCATGCAATGGAATTGGTTCAGGAAACAAGGTTGTCACGGAAAAGAATATCCCATAAGCCTCTGAAGCCCCAGAAAAATATTTATTGTATTCATCGTATGTTATCCCTGCTTGTTTGCCAACCTTCCACCACAGCTCTTCCGGGGGAGCACTTATAACTTTTTCAATTTGACAGACGCCTATTAATGCCTTCACAGGAGCAGTGGCATAGACAAACGCTAAACATCTTCTTTCAAGTTTTGGGAATTTACGCCTTAACTCAACTGTCTTCGTCCCATCGAATATCATCTTTGCATATTCCGGCTTTATTGAGATTAATATATGCCTTTTAGTCACCTTAATACTGCCCGTCGTAACACCCACTTATTCTGACCTTAGCAATTCATTAAAACCTTTTTCTGTTATATTCCTCACGCCATTAGATACAAATACACCATAATAACCACCATCATGCCATGTTGATTGCCAGATACTCGTGACATCGCTTTCATATGACAGAAACTTCTTCGTATTCCTTAAATCTCTAACTAAACGCATATTCCCTATCTTTATTCCTATTGGTTCTCCTGCTACGGGTTCAGAAGTATATTTGCTTTCTTTATAAAATAATACCCCAGGCTCCCACTCCTTTTCTACCCGCTCTCGAATCATTAGTACCTCCTATTGCCTTATCCTATATGACTTCCCATCGACAAACACCTCCGCGCACATCCCCCGAATCCTGTCAGCAATCGCGGGGTCTATCGTGTTTGAGAGCTGCTCCGGCGGCAGGTTTGATGATACGCTTGTGTGGATTTTGCGCGATACGAATCTTTTGTACCGTTCGTCTATGAGCATAAACAGCCGCTCCTCTGTCCAGTCCGTAACCTTATGCTTGCCCATATCATCAAGGGCAAGGTAATCCGCCTCGTAGGCCAGCGTCTCTATTGCCAGAGTGTCCTTGTCTCCAAAACGCCGGAGGCTATCCAGCAGCTTTGGGACTGTGATTATGACTGATACTATCTCTTTTCCTATCGCCCTGATGACCGTTGCCGCCATGAGGTGCGTCTTGCCGACTCCGTACGGCCCGAACAGGTAATATCCCTTGTGAGCGGCGTGGATTTGCTCGTATGCCCGCCACTGTGTCTGGTGCTGCGGCTTATAACTTTCAAATGTCATATGTCGCATGTCGTTGATTTGCGATTCTTTTAATAACGTCTCAAATCGCTTTTGTTTTTCTGCCTCATAATGGCATTTGCAATATCTGAGATGTTCACGGCCGCCCACGGGCGTCACCCACACCCAGCCGCTGCCGTCGCATAGGCCGTATTTGCATTTATTTCCTGTATTTGTCATATGCGCTCCCTGTTGCATGGCCTGCTTTTTTCCTGTCATAAAAGCCGTCCAGCACCTTTTGTGAGTTGTTATCGTTTTTTATAATCCAATCAAATGACGCCCGCCAGCCGTCCTTATTCTTGCCTGTTAGAAACGGGTTTGCGATTATTTTTTTGAATACCTCTTCCCATTCGTCAAGTCTGCGCTCTTTCAGGCGGGCACGGCAGTTGCGCATTCGCGGTGCTGTCATCTTATTCGCAAAACATAGGCCAGCCTTTGCCGCATATTCATTCCATAAGAGTAATAGATCACCCGGCTTAGCGCCGTCTGATGTGACAAGTACATGTATCGTTCGCCCTGGCATAAATGTCAGCAGCTTAATCGCCGTCTCAAGACCACAGTTTTCAGCAACGAGCCGGAGATCCTCGTTTGGCAGGTCTTCTAATTTATAATCTTCAATATCCACTATTTATCTGTGCTATACTCTCTATGTATATTTTGGCAATACTTGGCGGTATCGCGTTTGCCACCATCAACCAGTTGGCCTTATTATTGCCGCAAAACATATAATCGTCGGGAAATCCTTGTGCCCTCCGTGCCTCAAGGAACGACAGATGCCTCAACCGTCCAGCATCATAGACGATTACTATGTTGGTATGACATCCCGAACCAGAACACATAGACCCTAATATTGTTGGACATAGCTTAGTGTCTTCAACAAGCTGGAAACTGAAAAATTTATGACTCTCTTGCTTGTCAAATCGTCTGGAAAAAACACCGTTTATGGCTTTGGCGCTCATAGGCCGCATATCGGCACCGTCTCTGATATTGCCGAAATTAACCCACGGGGACAGCCGGATAAAAATGTCCGGCGATTCCGTGTGCGTCGGCTTAGGATGTTGCAACGCGATCCCACCCCTTAATTTGCCTAAGCCAAATAACCGCAGCCGCCTCTGAGGGATGCCGTAATCCGCATAATTAATAACCTGCCAATTTATATCGTACATTGATAAGCCTTCGTTCAATGCTTGGAAACTTTCACTGCTCCTGTATTCACGGACGTTTTCAAATAGCAGATATTTGGGCTTGAGACCAATTATTTGTTCGATTAGCGGAAGCGTAATGTCCCTGGTGTCGAGTTCCTTCTGCCGCTTGCCGATTGACGTAAATGGCTGGCATGGTATCCCGCAGATAATCATGTCTACAGGGCTTAATTCGTGAGATTGGATGCTTCGCATATCTGCATGATGTATCAATACGTCGGGATGATTCGCCTGTGCAGTGTGTACGGCCGCAGCGTTTAGGTCAAATCCCCACTGCGGCCTTGCTCCAGCAAGTTTAGCGCCCAGGATATCACCACCGGCCCCGCAACATATATGTCCTGTTGTAAGGTTCAAAATAATTTGCCCTGCCTTTCGTCTATGTCATCACTACGCAATACCCCATAAACAAACCCCTCAGTAACTCCCAGCTTTAGGGCAATCTGTTTTACGTTAAAACCAGGCTCTCTTTTCTTTTTTAATATATAGCGTTTTTTCATTTCATTAAGGCTGCGCTCTGAGAGATACAGTGTCATCCCTGACAGGTTCTCCCAGAGCGATTTCAATACCTCAAGTCCGCAGAAATCGAATATGAGTTTGACGTCCCCGTATAGCAGGTCTTCATATTCGATGTCGTTCAGCCAGTCCACTCAATGCTTCCCTATGCCGCTTCCTGCTCGTCTGCCATCTTGTCTTCTTTAAGGAAGGCTTTGACGAGTTTTTCGGTATCGGTATCGGTCGCTTTAAGCACTAGCTTATCGGTCGTATCTGTTATTCTCGCACCGATTTTCTTCAGTTCAGTGGCGCTCAAGTTCAGGAGCGCATCTTTAGACGCTGTCTCCTTTACGTTAATCAATACCGCGGCCTGTTCCGGCAGGTGCCTCATGATCAACCGGATTGTCTTGTCCATATCATCGATTTCCAGTGTGCCCTTCGACTTTTGCAGTCCTACTTTTATCCCATACATAGTTATTGTACGCGGGTTTTCAAATAGCTCCGGCGCAGACAATATTGCCGCACCCAGCGTACCCCTCTTGTCTGTTACTCTTCCCAAGGCATCTTTAATGCCGTATATGTTTCTTCTTACCGCGGCCTCTTTTTCAAGTTCAAGGTCTTCAATTCTTTCCTTCAGCAACTTCCAAGCATCAGCATACTCCTTTGTCAGCCTTTCAATTTCTCCGAGTGTCATCCAGACCTCCTATACCCTCCAGCTTATACCCGATTTTTACCGCCATATCCAGTAGTGCCAAAAGTTTTAACGTTATCATGGCCCAGGCCTTCTTATGCTCTTCAGATTGTGCATCCTCTGACAGTTCGGCAGCCTCGGCGACAAGCTCGTCAAACATCTCGAAAAACTCCTTCTCATATGACTTTATTGGGTCGAATCCTGTGACAGTTTCCATTTAGACACCTCCATAGGGGCAGCAACCCCTTTTTATAGGCCTTTAAAAGGCTTGTTAACTCACATTTTAAGGATTGCAAACCGCCGCATTCCTTTTTCCATCTGTCCGCCCGTAAACATTCAAATGTGCCGATGTCCCTTTCATGCCTGTACACGCAGAGCATATTGTTTCCTCCTCCTTGTGGCCGATACCGCCGTTAGTACTGGCATATGATCAAGGGCTTTCTTCACCTTTCGGATATCCTCCTTTGTCAAAAAGAGTATGTCCGATACTCCAAAGCGCCCAAGAAAACGCCGCAACATCTTTTCCTTGTCTTTCGACGCCACATAGCTGCGTTCCTTCCACATACACTCAATCATGCGCAGTTGCGCCGGTGTGGCCATCTCGTCGCCACGCTTGCCGAGACACTCATATTTACTGCAGTCTGAATGCCTCTTTTCCCAATTATTTGTCAGATTCAGCGCCAGCCATTCAAGGTGGTCAATTAACCTCCCTGCCTCGGAGTAATCCATACCCGTGCAGGAACTCGTCCTACCGCCGCTGTATTCCTTTACCAACCACTCATATACGGCGTCATCAACTCCAACGCGGTGCTGAAGTGTCTTAATCTTCTTAATCTGCCCGGCGGTTATTTTTGTTTCGTCGAATGAGCCTTTTTTACATGCGTTACAGTTTTTCGCCATATTTGACCTCCTGATTACTTTCTTACCGCGCATTTCTCACACGCCTTGTAGAGCCTGAGAGTTTCAGGGTTGCTTGCCTTCATGCCGATGGCCTTAGCCATTTGCCATGTCTCAATACACTTGGCCGGTGAGATACCGCCTTTGATCGGACAGATAACCTGCCCGTTGTTGCCGTATATGCTCATCACGCGCGCCTCTACGTTAGCGAGATTCCCGTTATATGTGCCGCGCAACACGAGGTCAACGACCGACCGCGAATACCCCAGCTCTATCCCAACCGCCTTTGAGCCTTTCTCTGTTACCTCGCGGCGTAATATCTCTTTCCACATATCAGGCATTTTTACCTCCGGGGCGCTTCCATTTTTTCTTTAACTCTTCAATACTATTGACTTTGAGATTCATGTATGGGACTTCGTCTTTTTCTATCTCTTCAGCTTCGGGTGTTGGCAGTCTCGACTCATCTTTTGCCCAGTATTCCTTCGTGTTCGGGTCATACAAAAAGCCCATATCTTTTTGGATAGGAGCCTCCAGCCCCGTATTTTTTACGAGCCGATAGACATTCTCCTTGCCTATTCCCGAATCAGATTTTTTTGTCCCGACTTTCCTGATATATCCGGCCTGTTCAAGGCAGTAGAGCCAGTGTTTGATATTGCCACGTCCGGCCTCTGCCATAATGGTTATTTCATTCACTGTGAACAGCTTCCCTATACGCATGATTCGCCAAACGCGCAAGCGAGCAGTGTTTTTTCGCTGATTATTTTTCACGTTTTTCAACCTTTTTGAATATCGCTTGTACATCATTTAGGTCAATTTCTTTTTTTGAGTTATTCTTGGCGTAACCTTCCATTCTGTATATCCAGAGTATTAACTTGCGAAACCGGTTTGCGTCTTTGTGGACATAAGCCGCGGCCTCCGCGTTAACCCTGACCTCGCACATTTGTTCAATGATGCCTGAGACGTCCTCACGGGATAGCGGCGTAAACTCCAAAACCACCGAAAACCGGTCGTATAGATGTTTATATTTCTCCATCTTTTTACGGGCCTCGCCCATGCCGATAAAGACTATGGGCGTATCAGTCTGGTCGTGGATGTCCCGCAGTGTCTCAATGACGCGGCTGTCGTGGGCAAGATAATCTACCTCATCAACAAATATTGTCCGCGGCCTGTCCATGAGCATATCTATGCACTGGCGGAATAAGTCCGATATGCGGTTCGCTGGAGACTGCCCCAGCTCTGCAACGATATCCTCAAGCAGCCACCGGCCGGTCATTAATTTTTTCGTGCGTATAAAGACGCCGTCGTTCTGGCCTATCCACCACATTATCGTTTGCGTCTTGCCAAGTCCCGGCTCTCCATAGACCAGCGCCATGCCGGGTATTCCTGTTTGTCTTGAGTGAAGGCTGGTCATTGCGGCAGTAAAATCCATTACATTTTTTGTCCTTGCAAAAAGTTTTCGCATTTGGTATACTCCCTCAGCTTTACGATTGTGATGGGGCTGCTTACGGGGCAGCCCTTTCCTTTTCTAACCTTGTTTTTCAAAATATCTAAACAACATATCGTAAGTATCCGAGCTCTCAAAATCCTTCCTGAATACCATGTCTTCTTCGGTTTGGAATCCATATTTCAGATGCCATACATACCGCTCGTGAGCCTCGTCAAAGTCCGGCCTCACAGACGGCGCCACTTGTGTCTCCGTAGTGTCGGTAAGATAATCCTCCGCCATGACTGCCTCATCAGGGATAGCTCTGTCACCGAAATCGCCAAGATGCTTAACAGGCTGATATGATATTGCCGGGCGATTGGCTATATCGCCGTCCCAGCCTGGCTTAATATCCTTGCCGCCGGAGATTATACCGCGGACTGCCTGACGCGTTGCCTTGCTGAGGCTGCGCTGTTGGGTAAGGCGGAATTTCAACTCTGCCATGTCCGCGACATCTCCGAGTGCGGCCGCCATTGGATGTATTGCGTCATACCGCTGCGCTATGCCGAGATATGTACCCTCCGGCCTGTAAACCTTAACGTAACTAAGGTCACTAAGGCTGTATTTTATAATTGCTTGTTTAGTCAGGCCGTATAGTTCCTCATTGTAGTAATCGGCATTTAAAAATCTGATGCCCTGACGGCCGATTTGCCTGATTGCAGAGTCCATCATCAAATCATCGAGGTCGGCCAGATTGACGCCCATGCCGCGGCCAGCGTTGAAAACCTCGCCGATTGTCTTGCCCTTGACGTGCGGGCAGGGTTTGGCGCGGTGGTACTTGAGCCACGATTCTATCATCTGCACGGCCTCATCTATTGTCGGTATGTAGCTTTTGTGCAAGGCTTTATGAAACTTTTCATTTCGCATGAGATGCGCCGGTTTATTCGCTATTGAATTACCGATATAGCTTGGCGTTAATTTTTCGAATGATTCTGTAAATTCCCCGAAAAATCTCCCGATCAATTTTGCCCGCGCGTTATAGGGCTGCGCGTAGACCGGCTTGATACTCAAGCGCTGAAACAATCCCGTTAGGCCTGACTCGTTGAAATCTTTAGAGCCGTTAAAAAACCTTGCCCTGAATGCCTTGCCGTTATCCTGATATGAGACCTTTGGGGTGCGGCCAAAGCGGATTATCGCGTTTCTCATCGCCGAGGCGATACACTGTGTATTTTCCTCACACATGATCTCATAACCCACGAGGTCATATGATTTCCAGTCCAGATAGCCGACCAGCGTGGCTCTGCAGGGCTTGCCGGTAAACGGGTGTATGACCTGGAAATTAAGCGTGTGGCCGTCGGCAATGAACACGTCGCCGACCTCAAGCACTGAGACATCACGAATGATATATCTCTCAACCTTGTCTTTCAATGCCTTTTCGCCCTCGCGGGACAGTACCCAGATGTCGTAATTATTCTTTTTAAACCATTCTGCCCAGCGCCGGAATTTTATAGGCGCTGACGGCGACGAAATGCCTTTATCATTTAGATAATATTTTGTAATATTGGTTGCCGTACCGATGTTGATTTTTCCCGAATGCAGGAGCTGCCGCTGAAAAACCGCTTTTTCGTCCGGCGTAAGACCAGGTTCGCCCTCACCGTATGACCAGCCCGGCAGCAGATTTTGCCAATCACCGGAGTTTACGCTGTCATTCAGAAGTTTTGCCCAGCCGTAGAGTGTACGAAGGCTGACCTTGCCAATTATCTCTTTAACGTGGGGCAGGATTAAGCCTGACGAATATATGGCAAGAAATTTTATATCTGCATCGCTGCGGCCGCCTTTGGCCTCTGCCCTGTATTTTTGCCATGTCGTGAGTAAATCAAAGCGGGCGAGCGCGATTTGACGGGCCCCAGGGCTATTGCAATTAGAGGAGGCGGCGGGAGCTGGCAACTCCCGCCTGGTCACACGCGCACTACCACCGGCCCGAGAGACCGGCTTTTGCCGCTTTGTGATTTCTATAATTTCGGTATTTGTCATTGTTCTATCTTTTGCCCCGTATAATCTTCCCAGCGCTGCTCAAATCGCCAGAAGCGATCCATCATGCGGGCGTGCAGACCGACAACCTGGGCTTGCAGGTTATCATCACCGATAATCCGTGCGTCAAAGGCTATTGATGACAGATAACCGTCAAGACGCATGAATGTATTCTCGATTTCCGTGAGCATATTCGACGCCCAAGAGGCGTCAGGGCCGTTGGGAACCATAAGTTTATAGCCTTCGATGGCCTGTTTGAGCATATCATTTTCAGCTTTGAGACCCTGTGCTTCAGGATTATCGCCGCGTTTCTTTAATTTTTTGATGAGTGACTTGAATTCATTGATAGACATCCCGTCATATTCCTCAAGAGCCTTACCGTTTATGCCCTTTTCCTCGATTTCTTTAATGGACTCGTCAGAGCAGCTCTCAAGGAGAGATACTGCTTTTGACCAATTCGACTCAGCAAATTGTCGGAGCTTGGGAAGTTCGATACACTTTTTTGTAAATACCATGTATTTATAGGCATACCGTTCTGACATCCCGCCGAACTCTTCAGAAAGAATTGATACAAACTTTTTATGCGATTCCTTCTCTTTAATTTCGAGTAAGATGCAGCCTAATGGGAAGCGTACTTGTATTTCTTGCTGTAACAGCCATTTGCCTTGCTTGATTCGCAAACTTAAATCATAGGGTTGGCTTAACCCATATGGAGTTAACATCTCTTTGTAGTTACAAGGTCAGTTTCTTTGCTTGCCAGCATAAAGCCTTCCTTAAGTTTTGCCATTAATGGCAACAATCATTATGTTTTATATGCGACAACAACACGTACAAATATAATCTATTAAGTTTGTTGTCATTAATGGCATAAATCATTCTTTCTCCACCACGACTTTGAGTAATGTTAAATGTTTGTTTTTCTCTGCCCTTATTTCTTTCTCTTTTTCGTCAAGCCGTTGCCATGCCGCCCTCAGAGCCTCCTCACCCGGCAGGGCGAACAGGCCGCATTTGCGACTTATAGTCTCAATTGCCCGCCTTTGATTTGTGGCAAGGACAAAGGCAGACAGGTATTTTGACGGCATCGAGTGAGGATGGCTTACGGCCGTCCAGTTATTCAGATTTGACAACGTTATTTCGTCGCCCGTGAGGTCGGTCATTCGCGCGGCTACGGCGGCGCGAGATAATTCAAGGCCCCGTTCGTCCACGGCATGTTTGATATCGTCCGCAATGGCCGCCTTCAGCTCTTTATCGACATCAAGGCTGCCCTTGGGGACGCCGAATGTCTCGCGTCTTTGCTGCTCTTCAAAACCACTGAAACAGCGGCATTGTTGTATTTGCGGTCTTTTTAGTCATTGACATCGGCCTTGTTGTCTTCGCCTTCCATTTCGATAAACCCTAAATAATAGAGTACGATTAAAGTTGAAATCCAAAGAATTTTAGCAACAAAAAGAAACACTATAATGCCAATTACTACAAAAAAGAACCGCAACAGAGCAATGACTGGCTCAAATATGCTTAATAAGTCATTTATCATTGGCTCTGCCTCCGTTTTGTAAGGCGACCTGACTTCAGGCCGCCCGTGGTTATTATTGTTACTCTGGACATCAGTCCCCTACAGCGGGATCGTCAACTGGGTCATCACCGTCGTCATCTCCCGGTGTTTCCTCTTTTACGGTGCCGGGTGCGTCTGCGGCTGGCAATTCTCCTGCGCCGGTTGTGTCTTCAGGGGCTTGGGTGGTGGTGTTTTCTGTGTCTTCTGCCATGTTATGTCTCCTTTCTATTCGTTATCCCGTGCCTCTATGGACGGGTTGTTGCCCTATTAACGTTGTGCGGGTGAGTGTGGTATCGGCTCATCGCGATAGCACACGATCATGTCTTCAGTTATCCCAAATACCCTACGGTTTGTATCCGAATTAGCGCATTGGAAAAGCAATCCGTTAGCATCCCTATATACTATTATCTTCGCCATACTACCCTCCTTACGTCTTGGTGTTCCTTTCTATTAATTATCCCGCCATCAATGGACGGGGTGTTGCCTTCCGACAAATCATTTCTCAACTTAGTCATTGACACGCCTCCCGCAATCGGCTAAACTATCATCAGTACAGTTAGAGGCGGGGTTAACACCCCACAGGAGGTCATACGGCATGGCAAGACAATCAGCAATACCCTTGCGTACACGCTTGGAGTTGAATTTTGGGACTCTGTTTATCGTATTCCACACAGCGCCCCTGGTAACACCAATGCGTTTTGCTATCTGTGAGCCAGCGATCTCCTTGTCAATCAGCAGTTTTTTTATGTCCTTTTTATTACACATGCCTATAGCATAATCGGATACCGATATAATGTCAAGTAAAATATTAGATGCAGATATTTTTTATAGAATTAAACTTGTAAGGAAAAAATACAGACTCTCACAAAAGGAATTTGCAAGTGAGTTAGGTGTTTCGCAAGGTTTTTTGAGTGAGCTTGAATCTGGTAAGTATAAACCTACCAAAATTATATTACTAGCAATAGCATATCTGTATCCGATAAATATAGATTGGCTCCTGACCGGCAAAGGAGGAATGTATAAGCCCGGAACTGATCACCCTATTCCTATCGAAGACATCCCGAAAGAAACCATAAAAGAATGGATAGACGAGTTTTGGGGAAACGCAACAGAAGATGAGAAAGGATGGTTAAAAGTACAATTTCCCCTTACATTTCCACAGTTTAAGGACTGGCTCTTAAAAAAGCAATCCGCAGGAGTTGAAGGCCAAGATGATGGCATTGGGGCTAAAGACAATTTAGCGTAGCCAACCGATGTTACCTTTACGTAACATAATATTGTAATATGTATTTATAACTATCAGTTACGGCCTTAATCATAATAAAATATCTTGATACATAACCACAAAAATGTTGACAACGTATAATTGTTTTTGTTAAGGTTGAGTAAAATGACGGGAGGTCAGGACTATGGCGTGGGAAGTGTGGGGCGAAGGTAAGTTCTATATATGTCGAGTGTACGAAATGTGGGGCTGACAAAGTTAAGCCGGATAGGCGGCAGCAGTTAAATCAACCAGAGACGATAGAACCTCCCTTAAACCAGTCAAAAGAGCAACCGGAACAGCAGAAATTTGCTATACGGGATATAAAGCTGCCGCAGCCTAAGATAAGGGAAAATCCATTTGTAGTTGACCATGGCTTCATGGGCTTCATATCATTCAGGGATATGGTCAGCACAGCTCTGATAAAATTGCTATATATCTTAGGGGTTATAATCAGTATATTAGGCTGTGTATCGGCAGTATTATTTCCAAAGGGTTATTTGTCAAATTGGTTTACAACAATATCAGCAATGATTATTTTCAATTTGATTTGGCGGATACTCTGTGAGTTTTTGATTATGCCCTTTAGTGTGCATGACATTCTATCATCAATAGAGAAACGAATGATTATGCTTGAGGAAACGACTAAAAAATAGGGTGACCATTCTATCCATGCCCCTCCCGCCGACATTCCCCATAGTGTCAAACTTTTGACGCTTTGACTAAGAAAAATCCTTGACTTAGTCATAAAAAGGCCGTTAAACGGTAAAAAAAAAGCATTTCCGATACTTTTTTGCAAAACCGCCTGATAGCTACGAAGCCCGATATTGTCTATTAAATACAAGTGCTTACGCTGAAATCAGCCCAAAACATGAATTGCAAAACTGCCTGATAATATATAATGACTATTCAAGGAAAGCAGCAGTGAGCAGTTGAATTTCCTAATCAATACTTTGTAAGCGTCTAAATAACTACACCCGCTGGGTTATCGGCAAAAGTACCCCCTATCGACATATTGCGGCAGCAGGCATTTATAATCGTCTTCAGTCCTGGCCTATGGCAGCCGTTCAAAGATATAGCGTAAATATTTATAAGGTTCCAGCCCGTTT
>NZ_JBJUSG010000082.1:0-17253 GCF_046044395.1 Candidatus Magnetominusculus dajiuhuensis
GATAGGGATGCCCTCGCAGGGAAATCAACGGGTGTAGTTATTTAGACGCTTACTACTGCTTGACTAAAGCCAATGGAGCACCACCCACTGTGGCAACAAAATAGCTATTTGTCCAAAGCGAAGGAAGTCTGCTTTTGAGATGTCTAAACTCTTGCCGCAATATTCTGGAGCTATAGCCTTTAATCCTAAAAACGGCAGTTAAGTGTCAAAAGCACCTGGCATAAGTGCAAAATAAAATGGTTGAGCGGGTGGTTTTTGTAGAATTAGTCTAAAAGCACATGTGATAATAATCTTCATTTTTTCTGCAGTATTCAAATGCTCCGCATATGTTTTTAGTTTCTTGAGAAAGGCCGCCAATGCTATCAAAACGACTTGCACGTCACCTGCCCGGGCGTGAGTGCTCGTGATGGTAATATTGGTCTGTCCAGAATGTTTTGTTTGTTTCGCAACTGCATGGAGAAGCAGAGGGCGGCTGGTAAGTGCCTCATGGTGTTTAGTGGGATTGGCAAGACGAACAAAGATAGACCACCAGTCGTATATGAGTGCAACTATACGGCTTATCATCCTGCAGCGTTTAATATCATGCGTTGTGTAGCCTCCCCAGCCCCATTGGTTTTTTAACTCGTCAAGACAATTTTCCATGTCAGCACGATCACGATAGTGTTGAGCAATAGTCAGTATTTCGTCCTGCATAGACGTCACCAGCACTGCGTATTCATAGCGCTTAACCTTGTCAAGAGTTTCAACAAACGCAAGGTCAAGCTGCTCTGGAGTGTTACCGTCAACCATGGCCACTTCCCCCATCAGTTCCCTGCGAATTACGATTACACGCCGACTTTTACTCCAACCTGATAATTGTAATACCGCCTCTGTCCCACTAAACCCATATCCTGCATCTACCCAGCTGTCAGAGTTAAACAGCTTTTTAATAAGCCGTTTTACATTACTGGTAAGACGCAACTTTGACAAATAATGGATGCCGCGAGCCTCTGCCTCAGCTAATATAGGCTCTACACCAAAGGCCACATCTGCCCGAATGAATGCAGGTCTCTTATTTTCAGGCAGCGATTCAATAAGTTGCCACAAACCGGGGGCAACATGGTGGGAGCTGGAATGATTCCCTGCGTTAACCTCTACCGTCAGAGATAAACGCGTATTTGCCATAAAATAGCTGTGATAGCTATGGCAGGGACGGCCAGGTTTGACCGGATTGTACCCAACTACCGCTCCTTCCTGCTTGCCATAGAGACACTTTACCGTGGTATCTACATCCAGTATCCACGGACCAATAGACAAGGCTGGCCTTGTTACCCTCGATAATTGAGTTTCCAACCACTCTACTCCTTGCTGCTCATCCATACCCTTCAAAGCACGCCTCGCTGAGTCCTCGCTTACTACCTTTGTCATTCCTAATAAACTTGGATTTACTCCATCACTACGAATCGCCGTTATGTGGGCATACCGTCTTTGACCCGCTAATACCGATAACAACAATGTGCCCAGTACATCTTCCTTGGTCGGCGCATTAGAGCTACCGTACTGAAGCGGACATTCCTCTATGAACGCATCATACAATCCGCTTACCTTGATAAAATTAATGAAAAATGGAAGCTGTCCTAATGGCGTTACTGCCGCT
Organism: Candidatus Magnetominusculus dajiuhuensis; assembly: GCF_046044395.1. NCBI lineage: Bacteria > Pseudomonadati > Nitrospirota > Nitrospiria > Nitrospirales > Nitrospiraceae > Candidatus Magnetominusculus > Candidatus Magnetominusculus dajiuhuensis. The sequence continues at coordinate 1,637 of NZ_JBJUSG010000082.1, forward strand.
TCTGGATTCCATTCTACGTGTACTTTTCCTCCATATGTATCCACACTGATACCATAACTTTTCTTCAATTCTCCTTTGTTTTGTCCTTCTCCCATTGGGTGAGTTCTCCTGCTTCTCTTTTTTGCCGTAACTCCTCGTCCTATATATTATTTTTTCCCTATGTCATAATTCAACTGCTTTTTCTAGGTTAATCAATTTAATCAACTTGTGGATGCCAAACTGCGGGTCTATATCAACAAGAAGGTGTACATGGTCTGGCATGACTTCCATTTCAATGATTTCCGCTCTAACGTCCAATGCTTTTTGCTCAACAAGCTGTTTCAGCCTATCGGCAACTTCATTGACAAGAACTTTACGTCTATACTTTGGACACCAGACAACATGGTATTTACAGGAATACACAATGTTATTATTGGCTTTAAGTTGAATATCCTTAGGCATCACGTATTATACAACATGGAGGTATCTAATTGCAAACTCTACAATCGCGGAGCAACTACGCCAACGACATGCCTTATATCCCCATACCTGAAGGTAGGGGTATTACGGCACATTCTGATAAGGCCGCTCAGCAATACTAACCTGCTGCCAGATAAATAAAAGCTAAGCGTCAGCCCCCCGTCGCTGAAACAGGACATTTCTACTTTGGTACGACAAAACCAAAAAAATCTATTGACAAACGATAATCCAACACAGTAGCATAGACAGGTTGTAACATACAATAACAATTGAGGACGATTTATGACAAAAAGAGACAATTGAGGACATTATGAACCTGACAGTAAAAGATGTGGCCACACTTTTAAATGTTTCCGATAAAACTATCTACCGGATGATACAAAATGACACAATCCCCTGTTTCAGAGTAGGTGGCCAATGGCGGTTTGACAGGAATGAGATCACCTCATGGCTTGAGGATAACAGGTCATTTTCTAAGAAGGCCGGTATTGATGAGCCCTCTTCTGAGGACGAGGAGATAATTTCCATCGCTGAGTTCATACAGCGGGGGGGGGTTTACTACAATATTCCAATTGGGCAAAAACAAGCTGTTATATTAAATTGTCTTAACCATATCCGCACAAGGATACCTGACATTGCCCCGCGTAAGCTCCTGGCCCCTATCATGGAGAGAGAGGGTTTGTGCTCAACCGCCGTTGGACATGGCATTGCTGTCCCTCATCCGGGGACATTCGCCTCGTTTACCTATGATTCCTATATTGCGCTGTGCCATCTGGAGCAACCGATGCCCTTTGATGCCCTTGATAAAGAAGATGTGAGTACACTCTTTTTTATCTTTCCAAAGAGTGAACGGCGTTTTTTAAGGATTCAGTCAGTCCTGTTGAGACTTTTGAAAGACGATGAGGTGTTATCTATCGTAAAGCAGGAATTGCCCAGGGATGTAATCACCCATATCCTATTTAAAAAAGAGGCCGAGATATTCGGCAGGTTATCTCTGTGACGGCAGAATTATCCTGATGATTTCCCCCATTGAATTATCAATAATCCCGGTCGTCGCGTTTATCATACCTGTGGTGTTTGTTGTGGTAATCGGCAATGACCGGCAGCGGTTGATACGTATGTCTTTTTCAGTGTCGGCGCTGGCTTCCTTCATCAGTGTCGTAGCGGGGGCCATGGCGGTTGCCGACCACAGCGTACAACAGTTAGTGCTTCCCCTGGGGTTGCCCACACTTCCATTTCATTTAAGGCTTGACCAGCTTTCCGGGTTTTTTATCTTTGTTGTTGGATTGCTTTCATTTTTCGTGTCTGTATATTCGGTGGGTTATGTCAGCGGCCTTGGCGCGGGCAAGCCAGTGAAGAGGCTTATAGTATTTTATAACATCTTTATTGCCGCAATGCTTATGGTGTGCCTTGCCGATGACGCGCTGTGTTTTCTGGTTGCGTGGGAGGTGATGGCGGCGTCGTCATACTTTTTGGTCATGTTTGAAGACGGGCGCAGTGAAAACAGGAGGGCAGCATATCTATACATGGTAATGGCTCATATCGGGGCAGTCCTGATACTCCTGTCCTTTGGTGTGATGGCGGGAGTTACGACGGGTTTTGAAGATTTTAGTTGTTATACCTTTGATGCTATGAGGGCGGCGAAGTTTCCACTTAAGTGGGCAACTGTGGCCTTTTTGCTTTCTTTTTTCGGCTTTGCGGCCAAGGCCGGCGTTATACCTTTCCATGTGTGGCTTCCTGAGGCGCATCCGGTTGCCCCGTCAAATGTCTCGGCCCTGATGTCCGGGGTAATGCTTAAAACCGCTATATACGGGATAGTGCGCATAACCTTTGACATCATAAAGGTGTTCCCGTGGTGGTGGGGCACTATGGTGCTTGTGCTGGGGTTGGTATCTGCCGTTATGGGCGTACTTTATGCGCTGATGCAGCATGATTTAAAAAAACTCCTTGCGTATCATTCGGTTGAAAATATAGGAATAATTCTTATAGGGATAGGGCTGTCTATGATATTTACCTCATTTCACCTGCCTGTGATGGCGGCCCTTGCCCTCATAGCCGGCCTGTACCATACGATGAATCACGCCATGTTTAAGGGGCTGCTGTTTATGGGAGCGGGGGCGGTTCTTCACGCCACGCACGAGAGAAATATGGATGAAATGGGGGGGCTTATTCACCTCATGCCGTGGACGTCCGCGTTTTTCCTCGTTGGCTGCATATCTATTTCGGCCCTGCCGCCTTTTAATGGTTTTGTATCTGAGTGGCTGACTTTTCAGGCGTTTCTGCTGTCACCGTCTCTGCCCATCCCGATGATGAAACTCCTTATCCCACTGGGGGCAGCCCTGCTTGCCTTAACCGGCGCCCTGGCGGCCGCCTGTTTTGTAAAGGTCTTTGGGGTCATATTTTTGGGGAACTGGCGCGGCCATAGCCAACATGTCGTAACTGAGGCCGGATGGTCTATGCGCGCAGGGATGAGCCTTGCGTCACTGGCCTGTCTATGTCTGGGAGTTCTGCCGGCCATTGTTATAAACTGGATGGATGCTATTTCTGAAAGTCTGTTAAATGCAAGGCTCGTTACCACGTCGGGGGTGTACGGCTGGATGTGGCTTACACCTGTTGACCCTGAACGCGCCTCCTACTCAGGGCCGCTTGTCCTTATCGGCATTGTTGCGGTATGTGCGGTAACCTATGTATTGCTCCATGTCAAGCCGGGCAACATAAGCAGGGTACCGGTATGGGATTGTGGATTTAAGAAACTTACCCCCAAAATGCAATATAACGCGGTATCTTTTTCAATGCCTTTTCGCAGGATATTTGGTTTTCTGTTTGATATAAAAGAACAGATACGCCTTACCCCGCAACGCCAACACCCAACATTCCCCGAGAACTCGCAGTACTATCTTCGCGTGAGAGACCGATTTTGGGGTTGGCTTTACAGGCCTGTTATTGATAGGGTCGTCTTGCTATCCAGAAAGGCCGGTATGCTTCAGCATGGGCGGATACATGTGTATCTTATATATTCATTTGTGACAATAATCGTCCTGCTGGCCCTGTTATGAAGGCGTTGAATTTAATCTTCATAGAGATTTTACAGGCCATAGTTGTCATTGCGCTGGCCCCTGCCTTTGCGGGATGGGTGGATATGCTTAAGTGTTGGACGCAGGGGAGGACATCTGCCGGGGTTATGCAGCCATACAGAAATATCGCAAAACTGTTCGTCAAGGATGTGGTCATCGCAGACAATGCCTCGTGGATATTTCGCTTTACGCCGTATTTGGTGTTTGGCAGCGCTGTTGTCGTTGGCAGTGTGGTGCCGATAATTTCGATGAACCTGTTTTTGGCCCCCAGTGCCGATATTATTGTGGTAATAGCGATTTTTGCAACCGCCAGATTTTTCATGGCATTGGCGGGGATGGACATAGGGACGGCGTTTGGGGGGATGGGTGCCTCCCGTGAGATGATGGTGGCCTCTCTTACAGAGCCTGCCATACTGATGGCTATTTTTACCGTTTCTCTGGCCGGGCGCTCAACGTCTCTGCTTCACATAGCCCGCGCGTTTGCAAGTGGTGCCCTTGTATTGAGGCCGTCCATTGTGTTTGCCGGCATAGCCTTTCTCTTTGTGGTTATTGCCGAGACCGGCAGGATTCCGGTTGATAACCCCTCCACACACCTTGAGTTGACTATGATACACGAGGCCATGATTCTGGAGTATTCGGGCAGGCACCTTGCGCTTATTGAGTGGGGGGCTATGATAAGATTTTTTCTCTTCGTTACACTTGGGATTGCGTGTTTCCTGCCGTGGGGAATTGCGGTCACGGATAATGCGGGAGATATTGCGACATCTGTGTTTCTTATGGTTATAAAGCTTGGTGTTGCGGGGATTGTTTTGGTGGCCATAGAGACGGGGCTTGCGAAGATGAGATTATTCCGATTAACTGAATTCCTTGGGGCGGCGTTTTTAATGGCAACCCTTGGGGTGATTGCCTTTTTTATCCTGGAGTGATATGAACTTACAAGTGCTGGCACAGGTGAATAGTTTTTTGGCGGCGTTGGTATTGCTGACGGCCTTTGCGATGCTGTCGCAGAGAAAGATAAATAGTTTGGTTACATTATTCGCGTGGCAGGGGCTGTTTCTCTCAATAAACACGGCGGTTGTCGGCTTTGTGGCCTCCAAACACCACCTTTATATATCGTCGCTCTTAACGCTGTCAATAAAGGTAATCCTGCTGCCGTATATATTGCATGTCCTTGTGGTGCGTCTTAAGATCAGAAAAGAGGTGGAGACAATCGTCAATATACCAACGACGATGTTGATAGGGATTGCGCTTGTGATTTTTTCCTATCATCTTACCGCCCCTGTCAGGGAGATGTCCACTCTCATAACCCGTTCCACGCTTGCGGTTGCCCTTGCAACGGTTATGATAGGTCTGCTTATGATGATTACAAGGAAACATGCCGTTACCCAGATAATTGGATTTCTGGCGATGGAAAATGGACTTTTTTTTGCTGCTACCAGTGCGACATACGGTATGCCTCTGGTTGTGGAACTCGGAGTTGCCCTTGATGTCCTGATTGCCGCCTTTATATTCGGTATATTTTTCTTTCATATCAGCACCACATTTGACAGCCTGAGTGTGGAGCAGATGGAAAGCCTGAGGGAGGATAACTGACACTGTGAGAAACGTGGCATGATACTACTGGTGCTTATTATAACGCCATTTGTGGCAGCCCTGATTTTGGCCTTTATTGGTGACAGGAGGTTTGCCCCCACTATAAATATTTTTTGCTCGTTTCTGACTTTGATGGCCGCGGTGGCCCTTGCCATTGAGGTTTACAAACATGGGCCGATTATAGCCGGAGGGAAATTCTTCTTTGTTGACGCCTTCAGCGTATATCTGTCTGTGTTAACCGCCTTTGTCTCAATGACCACGGCCGTCTTTAGCCGCGGGTATATGCAAAGAGAGAGGGAACACGGGCGGGTCGGGCATGTGCGAATGCGGTTTTATCACGCAATGTTTCAGATGTTTATGTTTGCCATGCTCTTGTGTCTTCTGACCAACAACATAGGGGTGTTGTGGATTTCAATGGAACTCGCTACCTTATCCACAGTGCTTCTTGTCTCGCTCTACCGTACGCCTAATGCCATTGAGGCCGCGTGGAAGTATTTTATACTCTGCGGCGTTGGTATTGCCCAGGCCCTTTTTGGTACCGTGCTTCTGTATTTTGCCGCCGAGAAGGTCATAGGAGAGGGGGGGGAGGCACTTCTTTGGACAAACCTTATCGGTGTAAGCGGCAGCCTTGAGCCGACTGTTCTTTCGCTTGCCTTCGTCTTTCTTGTCGTGGGATATGGCACAAAGGTTGGCCTTGTCCCTTTGCACAATTGGCTCCCTGACGCACATAGCGAAGGCCCCACGCCAATATCGGCGGTGCTGTCAGGGCTTTTGCTGAATATCGCCCTGTATGCCCTTGTCAGGTGTAAGGTGCTTGTGGATGGCTCAACGCACACACATTATGCCGGAAACATTATGATGGGTTTTGGGATTGTCTCCATCGTGGTCGCCTCATTTTCCATTCTCAGACAAAAAGATATAAAACGTATGTTTTCATATTCGTCTATTGAGCATATGGGAATCGCGACGTTTGCCTTTGGCCTTGGAGGCTCTATCGCCACTTTTGGCGCACTGTTGCATATGCTGATGCACAGCCTTACGAAGTCCTCTATATTTTTTACGGTAGGGCACGCCTGCCAGATGCACCGCACGCAGGAAATCGCAAGGATAAAGGGATTGTTTCAGGGGGATCCCTTCGTTGGCTGGTCACTGATGTTGGGCGCTATGGCAATTGCCGGTATGCCGCCCTTTGGGATTTTCACCAGTGAATTTCTGATATTGACCGCTACCATAAAAGACGTCCCGCTGTTGGCGCCTTTTATACTTATCGGACTGGCTGTGGCGTTTGCCGGACTTCTCAGAAAGGTGCAATATATGGTGTCAGGGGATATGCCCTCGTACTTTGAACCGATCAAAACAGCCCGCGCGCCGGTTATCTTTCACATGGCCATGGTGCTTGTCCTGGCTTTTTACATACCGGGGTTCCTTAATAAGTGGTTTCAGGCGGCGGTGGAGTTATTGAAATGAAGAGATTAGAAACGGCACTGAGGGCCGTGTTTGGCGATGATATAAAGCCAGATGGGCACAGAGAGCCGGTTACGTTTACGGTGCCGGTGGCGATGTTTGCGGAGGCGGCAAGGACGCTAAAGGAATCATACGCATTCCTTTGTGCGGAGTGGACTACTGACGATACTAACTCAGGCAGGGGTTATGGCATTTACGCCTGTTTCAGGCATAGCAGTGAATACCTGATAGTGAAGTCTGAATTGTCCGCGGATAGCCCGGAGTTTCCAAGCCTTGTCAAACACTTTGTGCCTGCTTATAGATTTGAACGCCAGGTACGTAGCCTTATGGGCGTTACCCCTGTCGGGCATCCTGACGACAGGCCATGGATTAAATTTGAGGACTGGCCACAGGACGCGTGGCCGCTGAGAAAATCATTTGACGCCTCAACGCGTATGGCGCGCCATGATGGTGAGTACGCATGGCTTAGGGCCGGGGGGGAGGGCGTATATGAGATTCCGGTTGGCCCTGTTCACGCTGGTATAATTGAACCCGGGCATTTCAGGTTTCAGGCGGTTGGTGAGACCATAGTAAACCTTGAAGAGCGTCTTGGCTATGTCCACAAGGGGATAGAGAAGAGGTTTGAGGCGATGGCGTGGGAGACGGCCGTTAGATTAGCAGGGCGCGTGTCGGGTGATACCACAGTGGCGCACTCATTGGCCTACTGTATGGCCCTTGAGTCAATGACACACTGCCATGTGCCTGAAAGGGCGCAGTGGCTCAGGGCGCTGTTTCTTGAGCGCGAACGAATTGCCAACCATCTTGGAGATATTGGGGCTATCTGTAACGACGCGGCCTTTGCCTTTATGTTATATCAGTGCTCAAGGCTTAAGGAGGCCATGCTTGCCACTAACCATAGGCTCTTTGGGCACAGGTTTATGATGGACAAGGTTATCCCCGGTGGTGTGACTGTTGATATAGATTTAACGGCAAAAATAGAGATACTGTCCGAGCTGGATTTTCTTGACAGGGATTTCCACAGGCTGGTTCGTATTTATGAAGAGAGCTCCTCGCTTGAGGACAGGGTGCGTGGCACGGGCATACTCACATCGGAATTGGCAAGAGAGCTGTGTACGGTAGGGGTAGTTGCCCGCGCCAGTGGTTTAAATGTGGACTGCAGGGTTCACAACCCTTTTCCTCCGTATGATTCAATTGGGGTGGACTCTCCGGTGCTTGTTGCGGGGGATGTTCACGCGAGGGTGTGGGTGAGGGTAGTCGAAATAAGGGCGTCTATGAGTATCATGCGCAGTATCCTTGCTAAGATACCCGTTGGCCCGATAGCCGTTGAGTGCGGCGCTGTGTTGCCTGATACAACGGGGTTTGCGGCGGTAGAGGGCTGGCGGGGTGAGATAATCTACTGGCTGCAGGCCGGCCAGCGTGGACAGATAAACAGGTGCATGGTCAGAGACCCGTCCAGCGTAAACTGGTTAGCGCTTGAACAGGCCATTAAGGGCAACATCGTCCCTGACTTCCCGATTTGCAACAAGAGCTTTAACCAATCATATTCGGGGCATGATTTATGATTAGAATCCTGCGCCAAATACTCCGCACCGGCATAGTTACCGGTAAAACCCCTCAGGTTGACGACCCCAATATCAAGACCAAAGGAATCAACTTAGAGGACACCGTAAAGAAGTGTTTCAGGAGGAGTTTGACGGTAAGGGAGGTGGACGCTGGTTCTTGTAATGGATGTGAACTTGAGATTCATGCCATAAATAATCCCGTTTACGACTGCGAGAGATTGGGTATACATTTTACAGCCTCACCGAGGTTTGCCGACATCTTACTCGTTACAGGGCCGGTAGCAATAAATATGGAAATAGCCCTGAGGAGGACATATGACGCCACGCCAGCACCCAAAATAGTGATTGCCGTTGGGGACTGCGCCTGTAATGGCGGCATATTCGGAGAGACCTATGCCTCACTAGGAGGCATTGATAAGGTTATTCCGGTAAACGTCTATATACCGGGCTGCCCCCCGACGCCCGCCGACATACTGAATGGATTTTATAAGATATTTCTCTGATGTAATTTACCTCAGTACCGGAATATGAAATACACCGCCCCTAAGAGACACAACCCCGCCCATAAGTAGTCCAGCTTTAAAGGCTGACCCATGTAAAATATGGCAAAGGGAACGAACACTGAAAGGGTAATCACCTCCTGGAGCATCTTCAGTTGAGATAAACTCATCTTATCATAGCCGATTCTATTGGCAGGCACCTGAAAGATATACTCTACGAGGGCTATTGACCAGCTTACTACTACGGCCACATACCAGGCCTTCCCTCTGAGGCTCTTCAGGTGCCCGTACCACGCAAACGTCATAAAGACGTTGGACAATACCAGTAAGCAGACTGTCTTAAGTACTATAGGCAAGTGGGCTATTTAACTGCAAAGAATTTAAACAGGGCGACCATGACGGCAGTTTGGCCTATCCAGAAAAGAAACATCCACTTGATTATTTCAGCCTTGCAGTTGGCAATCTCCGCCCGTAGTCTGCCAGTTTCCTCTGAGATGCGCTCGTTGACCTTACTAATCTCAACCCGTAGCTTTCCTGATTCCTCTGAAATGCGCTCGTTGACTTTACCTATCTCAACTGAAATGCGCTCGTTGACTTTACCTATCTCAACTGAGATGCGCTCGTTGACCTTACTAATCTCAACCCGTAGCTTTCCTGATTCCTCTGAAATGCGCTCGTCGACTTTACCTATCTCAACCCGTAGCTTTCCTGATTCCTCTGAGATGCGCTCGTTGACTTTACCAATGTCAATCCGTAGCTTGCCTGATTCCTCAACAAGACGGCGTTCAAACCGCTCCGCAGCGATAGCAATAGCGTCTTTTCTGGCACCTAAGTCTATATCGTTGATAAGGGTGGCGAAGTCTTCGCTGGCCTCATCCCCAAGGCGCTCTCTTATCGAACGAGGTATCGCTATCACACTCATGTCTTTACAGTACCAGAAAACTAATTATATGTCAACATGCGGTGCAGGGCAAACGCATTCAACAGAAAAGTTTTTTCCATTATCAGGTGAAAAATGTTACAATTAACACATGGCAGATGCAAAGAAAGGGCGGGTATGAGATTATCTGCATGGCTATATTGTAAAGGTTATATCAAAGCTGCAATAACTGTTTTGGTTGCGGTGATAGTTGCTTGCGGCTGCCAGAAGCAGTCAGACAAATCATCGCAAAAGACAGATGGGCAGGCCTTGAGGCTTGCCACCAGCACGACCACCGTTGAGTCCGGCCTGCTGGACAGGCTTATTCCTGTTTTTGAGAAGAAGTATGGAATCAACGTGGAAATACTCATAAGTGGAAGCGGCGAGGCTCTTCAGAAGGCCAGAGATGGTTTTGCTGATGTTGTTTTAGTCCATTCAAGAGAGGAAGAGGATAAATTCGTATCGGAGGGCTATGGCATCAACAGGAAGGATGTCATGTATAATGACTTTATAATACTTGGCCCGCCCGATGACCCTATACATTTAAAAGAGGAAAAGGACGCACTGTCGGCCTTTAAGGCGATTTCGGACAAAAAAGCCCTTTTTATCTCACGAGGAAAGAATGCTGGCACACATGCCAGAGAAAAGAGCCTTTGGAAGCTGCTTGACATAAAACCGTCAGGCCAGTGGTATTTATCTGATAGTAAAGACCAGCTTTCGATGCTCAGAACGGCCTCAGAAAGAAAGGCGTATTGTTTGGCAGACAGAAGTTCTTACCTTTTTAACAAGGGAGAGTTGAACCTCGTGATTGTCATGGAAGGAGACAGGAAATTATTTAATCCTTACGGCGTTATAGCCGTCAGCCCGGCGAAGGTTGCCGGTGTGAATTTTGAAGCGGCCATGAAGTTTATTGATTTTATCACATCCGTAGATGGTCAGGAGATAATCTGCTATTATGGAAAAATGAAATACAACAAGGGCTTATTTATTCCTCTGTCACTTAAAAATTACACGTGCCAATGAAAAAATTACAAAACAGAATACTGATAAATTTTCTTCCACTGATTATAATTCCAGCTTTAATTATAATTATAGTCTGCATGACGATAATGGAAAGACAGATCAGTGAAAGTTTTGCATTGATGCTCGCCAGCGGCCTCAAGGGAATTCATGAGGAGTTTGAGTTTTCAGAACAGCGGCTTCTTGATAGCGTCCGCCAAGCCGCCACAGAAGGGGGGCTGGTGAAAATGGCCGAACTTAGGGACGGAAAAGCCCTGTTAAGCAAACTGCCAAATCTAAAGGCCCTGTTGGCAGCGAGCGACATTAGAGTTTATGACCACGAAGGATTAATGCTGGCGGATGGGTACTTCAGGGAGCCGCTGGAAGGTGAACGCGGAGTTAATAAAGATATGCTGGCACGTGTACTCAAAGGGGAAGATGTAAGCGCCACAATAGGCGATGAAGATGGAATAGAGTTTGCTGCCCTTGCGCAAATCAGGGCAAAAGGTGAACTTGTTGGAGTTTTAGAGGTTACCAAGCATTTGGATTATGACTTATTGACGCACATGAAGAATGAATTTGGAGTAGAAATTATTGTTTATAACGGCGACCTCCCACAGGCTACTACTATTATGAATAACAGCGTATTTTCGGACTCGAATCTCAAGACATTGATTAACAAGGTAAATACACAGCAAAGGCAAATAGATAAAGAGATGGCGATTGGCGGGGTAAGGTGTTATGTCGCGGCCAAACCTATGGAGCTTGATAATGGCCGAACAGGAGTCATTGTGGTTGCGATGTCCGGCGAAAAAACTTACAGGCAGAGGATGATACTTAAGATAGCCGCGCCGCTTTCTGTTGTCATCCTGTTATTAATCTCCTTCTATGTATCACGCAGGGTATCGTTAAAAGTCGTCGAGCCTATAAAGACGCTGTGTAAGGTTGCTCAGGAAATCTCCGAAGGTTCCGGTTCTGCCTCTGCAGATATCAAATCCGACGATGAGGTTGGCGTTTTGGCCGATTCCTTTAACAAGATGATCAAAGAGTTAAGAATGCACCAAGACCACCTCAATGAACTTGTCGGGGAGAAAACCAGTGAATTAATAGAAACTAACGCGGAATTGTTAAACGAGATGGTAGAGCGCAAGAGGGCGCAGGCACAGAGAGAACTAACCATGAACCTCCTGCAGAACATCTCAGACAATGTCCCCGGCGCCATATACCAATTCAGATTGCACCCGGATGGAAGCAGTTGTTTTCCCTATGCCAGCGCAGCCTTTCGTGATATATACCGAATCACCCCGGAGGAAGTTCGCGATGACGCCTCAAGGGTTTTCACCGTCTTGCACCCGGACGAACACGACGACTTCCTTGCCTCTATCAGAAAATCGGCTACCGACCTTACACACTGGCATTACGAGGCGCTACTGGTATTTGACGATGGCACGACACGCTGGGCGCTCAACAGCGCGATGCCGCAGCGCGAGGGGGACGGCTCGGTCATCTGGCATGGCTTTGTCATGGACGTAACGCGGCGCAAGCAGTTGGAAGAGGAACTGTTGGAGTTAAACAGGACACTGGAGCAGCGTGTGGAAGATGGAATAAGTAAGATTGTATATCAGAAGCAGATGCTCATTCAGCAGTCAAAAATGGCGGCGATGGGGGAGATGATAGGACTAATAGCGCATCAATGGAGGCAGCCTCTTAATGCCATAGGTTTAAACGTGCAGGATTTAAAGGATGCGTATGACTTCGGAGAGCTTGACGAGAAATCTATAAAACAGGTCGTTGATATAACAATGGATCAGATAAACTTTATGTCAAAGACGATAGACGATTTCAAGAACTTTTTCAAGCCGTCAAAGATGAAACTACGCTTCGACGTGAAAAAGAACATAGAGGAAATATTCTCAATGTTTCAACAGGTGTTTGTGAAAGCCAGGGTGGATGTTTCCATAAAATCTGTCCACGACGCATTGCTGTTTACAGAGGGATATCCAAATGAATTTAAGCAGGTAATACTCAACATCCTGAATAACTCAAAGGACGCCATCAGTTCTAAGAGAGACAACAGCGCCTCATCGCCAACGCGCGGACAGATAGAAATAGCCATCGAAAATAGTGAACAGAGAGATAAAATAATAATCTCAATAAGGGACAACGGCGGCGGCATTCCAGAAGACATAATAGGTAAAATCTTTGACCACTACTTTTCGACAAAGGGACAGGAAGGCACGGGACTTGGACTTTACATGTCAAAAACAATAGTAGAGACGAACATGGGCGGCACCCTGACAGTCAGAAACGTTGGGGATGGGGCAGAGTTTATGATAAGTTTAGATGTGGAGCCGCACACACAGGAAGATTCATAGTACATATTATCACATGCGCTTTTAGACTAATTCTACAAAAACCACCCGATTAACCATTTTATTTTGCACTTATGCCAGGTGCTTTTGACACGTAACTGCCGTTTTTAGGTTTATGTGAAGATGGTGCCGTGCTTACCGTGCACCATCTTTAATCCTGGTGTTTAACAGACTGAGAGCATTACCCTTAGGATGCGGCAACCTTGCGGCGCTTACATAAACGCCCTTGCCTGGATGCCTTCTATATAGCCTGTCATGCCCACTGAGTGCTGCACTGCGTTTCCCTCGTCTGTGTCTATGTGCATGTCGAGCCTGAAGTCGTGGTTGACCCTTATCAACACATCCCCGAATATCAGCTCCCTGTTGCTCTTTATCTTGACAAGCACGACATCCTTGTCCCTCAGGCCAAAGCGCAGGGCGTCCTCTGTTGACATGTGTATATGTCTTCGGGCGCATATGACGCCTTTTTCCATCTTTAATAACCGTCCGCCCGTTCCCTCAAGCGTAATGCCCGGTGTGCCTTCTATATCCCCTGAGTCCCTGACAGGGGCGTCTATCCCGAGCTTGAACTCCTCTGTCCTTGAGATTTCCACCTGACAGTCCTTTCTGAATGGACCTAGTATTCTGACCTTATCTACCCTGCCCTTTGGGCCGAGGAGATTTACCGTTTCCTCGGCGGCGAACTGCCCGGGCTGGCTTAACGGCGCCCTCGGCGTAAGTGTCATGCCAGGGCCAAACAACTGCTCAAATGCCGCGGGGGTTAGATGTACATGGTGTGCCGAGACATTAATCGGTATGGGCATGTTCTTGTAGTCTTCGGTTCTGCTCTTTGATGACTGAAACCTGCCCATCGCGTGCAGGGTCTCTCTGGCTATCATCTTCTTCTCATCAGGCTGGATTATGAGGATTTTTACCCTTGATTTCTCGTCCGAGACGTCCTCCACCTGCATGGTCAGAGGTCTGTTCATTTTGTTCAACTCGCTGTCGGGGGTGATTCCGAAGCCCTCAAGCCCCTGGCATACCCTTGCCCTTATTTCATAAGAACCGGCTCCAATGCCACCCGTAAACACTAAGACGTCAAGGCCCCCCAACGCCGCGATATATGCCCCGATGTATTTTTTTACCCTGTAGCAGAACATCCTGATGGCGTTTTCGGCCATCGCGTTTCCCTGTTCCGCCGCCGTGAGTATGTCAGTCATGTAGGCGCTTACACCAGACAGGCCCTTTAGACCGCTTTCGTTGTTTAATATCCTGTTAAGCTCTTCGGGCAGGTAGCCTAACTGCATCAAATAGATGAGCACACCGGGGTCAATATCCCCGCTTCGGGTTCCCATTATCAGCCCCTCAAGCGGTGTCATACCCATGCTGGTGTCAATGCTTCTGCCGTGGTCTATGGCGCATACTGAGGAGCCGTGCCCCAGATGGCAGGATATTATCTTGAGTTCCTTAACGGGGCGCTTTAAGAACTCGGCAGCCTTTAACATGACGAAATTGTGGTTTGTCCCGTGAAACCCATACCTGCGTATGGCATCATCCTCGTTGAGGCGCTTTGACAGGGCATACCGGTAGGCGTGTTCAGGCATATTTCTGTGAAACGCCGTATCGAAAACCGCTACGTGGACAGCCGAGGGAATGAGCTTAATCATGGCCTCAATCCCTGCCAGGTTATATGGATTGTGCAGGGGGGCCAGGATGCCAAACCCGCGTATGCAGGTTATTACGTCTTCATTTATCACTACCGAATTATAGAATATGTTTCCGCCGTGGACAACCCTGTGGCCTACGGCCTTTATATCTTCAATATCTTTTATATATCCCTTTTTGGGGTCGGAGATGGCGTCTATCATGGACTTTAAGGCCGCCGGTATATCCTGAAGGTACTGCCGCTGCTCCATGCCGCCAAGTGGAGAGTGAATCACATGAGAGGAATCCTCTGAGCCGATCTTTTCAATATGGCCATCCACCAGCGGTACGCTGTAGGCCGTATTAAACAGCGTATATTTCAGAGAGGTGCTGCGGCTGTTAACCACAAGGATTTTTATCGGGTCAACCGCGGATGAAAAATCAAGGTCATACGGGTCATTGTTTACTTTTATTGCCCTCTCTCTCACCTCATCCCATGCGGTCTCGGTCTGTCTCCTGACCAGACGTTTTGTAATGGTCTGGGCAAACTTCGAAAGGGTCTTAGGATTCTTAGCGAATATTGCCGATACCTCTTCTCTTGGGATACGAACCAGCGTGGATTTGTCTGTCGCTGTGACATCAACATCCGAGGGTTCTCCGGTAAGAATGGACATCTCTCCGAATATCTCACCGCGCGCTAAAGAGGCGATAGGTCTTCTGTTTCCCTCGTCGTCGTTTAGAACTATATCAACTTTTCCATCGTAAACAATCCACAGAAACCTGCCGATTTCGCCCCGCCTTTTGATCTCGGCACCTTTTTTGTATTCGACAGTCTCGGCGCTTTGTGCAATATGTTCAATTTCTTCTTTGGTTAAATCTTCAAACTGCCTGATTGACGTCAAAAACTTGATTAAATCCATCTGCTGCCTCCTTGAGTGCTGCAATCGTGGGGCTATTATAATATACCCTTGAGTTTATTAACAACTACGGCCATAACCTTTGTCGTACCAAAGTAGAAATGTCCTATTCTTACCAAAATAGAAATGTCCTAT
>NZ_JBJUSG010000083.1:0-17163 GCF_046044395.1 Candidatus Magnetominusculus dajiuhuensis
CACCTCAAAAAAAAAGGGGGGGGGGGGGGCTGCTTTACTATTGTGACACAGTCTGGAAAGCGGGAATCCAGGAGAGGGAATTACTGGTGTAAGTTTCTAATGCGTTTGCCCTGTTATAAATGCCAAAGAGGTTGCAGCCGGTGGCGTTGTTATGTTAGTATCCTATGTCACCGGGCGGAGGCAGCTAAAAATTGTTATGATTTATATCATTACGCGTTTAAAAAAGAGGGAGTCTGATTATGGATTATTCTAAGGCGACTGAGTTTGAGGATTTTAATACCATACTCAAGGGAATTATAAGCTATCTCAAGGAACAAGGCGGCAAGACAACGTTGGACGCCAACCAGGAGGCTATCATCGCCGAGGTCGTGAGTTTTGTTGATGCCCAGGCAAGGCTCAAAAGAAAACTCCTGCAAATCGGTATCTCACTGTCGGCAGAGAAAAGCATTGACAACCTGCTTGAGATGATTGTGTCAGAGGCGATGGACTTCACTAACGCCGACGGCGGTACGCTTTACGTCATGTCGCCAGACGAGCA
Organism: Candidatus Magnetominusculus dajiuhuensis; assembly: GCF_046044395.1. NCBI lineage: Bacteria > Pseudomonadati > Nitrospirota > Nitrospiria > Nitrospirales > Nitrospiraceae > Candidatus Magnetominusculus > Candidatus Magnetominusculus dajiuhuensis. The sequence goes on from NZ_JBJUSG010000083.1 coordinate 539, forward strand.
AAGCCTGTCATTTAAAATAATCCGGAATCGTTCGCTTAGGGTGAACAAAGGCGGCAGGGGAGGTGAGCCTCTCGCTTTTCCACCCGTACCCCTTTACAAGGCAGACGGCACCAGAAACATGCAAAACGTCTCCGCATACGTGGCCTTAACCGGTGAAACCAGAAACTTTCCCGATGTCTATGCAATAGAAGGTTTTGACTTTCAGGGGACAAAAAACTACGATAAAAATAATGGTTACCGCTCCCGTTCAATGCTCGTCACCCCCCTGAGAAACCATGAACGCGAGATAATCGGCGTCTTGCAGCTTATTAATGCCGGCGACGGCAGTGGCAACGTCATACAGTTTTCCCCCGACTATCAATATTTAATAGAATCTCTCGCCTCACAAGCGGCTATTGCCGTTACAAACACGACCCTAATCGCAGAATTGAAGGAGCTGTTGGATTCCTTTGTCAAGGTGATAGCAACTACAATTGACGAAAAATCCCCATACACCGGCGGCCATATCAGACGTGTAGCAGAGCTGACACTGGATATTGCAAGGGAACTTTGCAACTCTGAAGATAGGAAGTGGGAGGACTTTGCTCTTACTCCATATGAGAGTGAAGAGCTGAAAACAGCCGCATGGATGCACGATGTAGGTAAAATAACAACACCCGAGCATGTAGTGGATAAGTCCGCAAAGTTGGAGACTATTTACGACCGGGTACATACGGTAATCATGAGGATTGAGGTATTAAAAAGGGACATCGAAATCAAACATTTAAAGGAGAGAGCCGGGCTTGAGGCCGCTCATGGCGGAGGTGCCCGGAGCACCCTGCAAAGCCTTGACGAGGAATTCACAGGGCATATTCGGGAACTGGACGATGATATTGAGTTTTTGAAGACGGCCAACATCGGTGGTGAGTTTATCTCGGACGACAAGATCGAAAGAATCAACAAGATAGCCTCATACAAGATTATTGCCAACGGCACAGAGCAGCCTATATTAACCGGCGAAGAGGTCATAAATCTGTGCATACGCAGAGGAACGCTTACTGACAAAGAGCGTAAAATAATAGAGAATCATGCCGCAATGACGTATAAGATACTAAGCCAGCTTCCGTGGCCTAAAAAGATGAAAAACATTCCCACATATGCCGGCCAGCACCACGAAAAACTCGACGGCACAGGGTATCCCAACCGCACCCCTGCTGAGGAACTCTCCCTGCAGTCAAGGATAATGGCAATAGCCGATATATTTGAGGCCCTCTCAGCGGCGGACAGGCCATACAGGCCGGGTAAAAAGCTCTCCGAGTGTGTTAAAATAATTGGGTTCATGGCAAAAGATAAACATGTTGATAAGGAATTGGTTGATTTCTTAATAACCTCTGGAATAGCTGTTCGTTACGCGAAGCAGGAGATGAAGGAATACCAGTTGGATAATTTCGTTTATGAGGGCAAAGAATACGTGGTATTGTAAGTCCCATGCCGCGGATTGCAAACAGATGCTAATATAACACCAATTCAGGAGGTAATGTGATATGAAAAATGTCGTTAAGCTGCTGTCGTATAATACGTTTATACCCTTTTTCTACCCTGCTCTGATGCTGCCAATAAAACCGTGGCGCACGAAGGCGATAAAAATGATGGATTTTCATACCGGAGACCGTGTTATCGTTCCCGGCGTCGGAACCGGCCACGACCTTTCCGCTATCCCTAAAGACGTCCGCGTGGACGGTGTTGACATAAGCGATGTCATGCTTGGGCTGGGAAAGATTAAACTCAAACTGTTCGGCATGGAAAAGAGCGTAACCCTTAGTAAGATGGACGCGGAGAAGATGTCTTTTGACGACAATACATTCGACAAGGCGATATTGAGCCTCTTTCTTACCGTAGTGTTCGACGCAAGGAAGGCCTTTGCCGAGATCGTCAGGGTAGTAAAACCGGGCGGGCAGATACTCATATTTGACCATCTGCTTAGAAAAAGCAGCGTCCCCAATATACTTGCCAAGCCTATTGACACGGTCTTAAGTTACAGCTTCGCGAGCGTGACAAGGGTGCTCGACGATATAATTGAAGGCTATCCGGTCACGGTGGAAAAGACCGTAAAAGGCGACCTTTTGGGATTCATAGAGGGTTATCTGCTGGTTAAACACTAGGCCCCCCGCCTATGAACAATGGACTGATATATCCTGACATATTTAAGGATTTGGGTGTTGCCGCCTTCTTTACGGACAAGACGGTGGGGATAGATGCGACGAAGTTTGCGTTGTCGAAGAAGCCGCCGGTTCTCTGTATGCCCGTCCAAAAACACACCAACACGGTGATAGTACTACGAAAAGGCGCTGATATCATTGGCGGGCGTGAAGGGGATGCCGTCGTCACTGACAGAGACGATGTCATCGCCGGTGTGCGTACCGCCGACTGTGTCCCGATTCTGCTATACGACGCGGTTACGGGCGTGGCAGGGGCGGTTCATGCGGGGTGGCGCGGCACGGCCAAGGGTATCTTAAAGGCGGTGGTAGATGTCTATATAGAAGAGTTCAACTCCAGGGTGGGGGATATACTGATTGCGCTGGGGCCATCTATACGTGGATGCTGCTATGTCGTCGGGGAGGAGGTCGTGGAGGCAGTTACAAAGGCCTGCGGCGCAGGGGATTACACGACCGCCAAAGACAGCCGTATGTATGTAGACCTTGTGGGTGCGAACACCGCACAGGCATTGTCCATGAACATAAGGCCGGAAAATATATGGGCATCCGGTGACTGCACATTTTGTAGTTCTGAACGGTTTTATTCATTCCGCAAAGAAGGTACCGTAAGGGGGAGCCAGGGGGCATTTATCTGGAAATAAATAATGACTATCATAAGCAATTCACCGGAGGAGACAGTAGAAATAGGCAGACACATAGGCAGGCATCTCATCAAAGGGTTAAACGTATTTATATGCGGCGAGCTGGGGGCGGGTAAGACAACGCTGATAAAAGGAGCCGCCTCCGCATTCGGCATACCGGAGCGTGACATCACAAGCGCCACCTATACCCTTATTGCCGGGTACGAGAGTCAAACCCCATTTTATCACATAGACCTCTACCGCCTTGATGACATTAAATCCATAGAAGAGGTCGGCGTGTTTGACTGCATAGGCAATGGGAAGGCCGCCGCTGTTGAATGGGCGGAGAAACTCGCCGGCTACGCAATTGGGGACATCAGGGTTGACATAGCATATGGCGAAAGTGATAGGAGGATTATAAAAATAGAAGGGATAGATGAAAAAGATTGGGATTATAGCCCGGCCTGGTAAGGGCGAGGCCATTGATGTATTAAAGGGACTGATACCATGGCTGACTGGACATGACTGCGAGGTGTATGTTGACACAGATACATCGCGGCATTTAGGAATTGTAAAGACGTTATTCAGGGAATGCCAGCGTGAGGAGATGCCACGGCATGTTGGGCTGATTCTCGCACTTGGTGGGGATGGGACTATGCTTGCCGCCGCGAGGTGCGCGGCTCAGAAGGGAACTCCTTTGTTTGGAATTAATCTTGGCGGGTTGGGATTTATCACAGAGGTAAACAAATCGGAGATATATGGCGTCATAGAAAAGGTGGTATCGGGGGAGTGTGATATACAACAGAGGATAATGCTCGACGCCTCTGTCATAAGGGCAGGGAAAGGGGTCTGTTATTTCACCGTTTTAAACGACTTAGTAATAAACAAGGGTGCCCTTGCAAGGATATTCGACATAGAGGTATCCATAGACGGCAGATATGTGACGACATATAAGGCCGACGGGTTGATATTCGCAACCCCAACCGGCTCAACGGCATACAGCCTCTCCGCCGGCGGCCCGATACTCTACCCGACTATGCACTGCCTGGTAATAACTCCAATATGTCCACATATGCTTACCAACCGCCCAATAGTAGTCCCCGACGACTCCGTGATAGAGGCCACGGTAAAGACCGGCAGCGAGGACATATGTTTAACTCTGGATGGGCAAATGGGGTTTCATCTCAAGCAGGACGACGTTATAGAAATAAGGAAATCGGCATACAAGACCAGTCTCGTTATACCATACGAAAGGGACTATTTTCAGATATTAAGGGAGAAGCTCAAATGGGGGCAGAGATGACAGACAGGTCACGCAACATGGCAGATTTATTGCATATATTCGACAAGCTGGGTTTTGATGCCCTGCCGGAGGTGTTGATTTCAAATCTGGAATCTGACAAAGAGAATCTCTTAAAGGCCATAAGAAACGACATAGGAAACTGCAAAAGGTGTAAACTCCACACAGGCCGGACAAATATAGTCTTTGGCGAAGGTGACCCCAACACAAGGCTGATGTTTGTGGGAGAGGGTCCTGGCGCCGACGAAGACGCCACAGGAAGGCCGTTTGTCGGCAGGGCCGGCAAGGTCTTAGAGAGTCTTATCAATAAGATGGGATTCAGGCGTGAGGACGTATATATTGCAAACATAGTGAAGTGCCGCCCCCCCGGCAACAGAGAACCGGAAGAAGACGAAATCGCCGCGTGCAGGGGTTTTATAGAGAGACAAATCGAATCAATAGCCCCGGATGCCATTATGACCCTCGGCAACGTATCAACAAAGACTTTGTTATCAACGGATAAAACAATAGGCCAGATGAGAGGCGATTTCTATGACTACAATGGCATTAAGGTGATGCCGACGTACCATCCCTCGTATTTTCTAAGAAATCCGAGCAAAAAAGTATTCACATGGAACGATGCCATAAAGGTGCTGAATTATCTGGGTATCGAAGTAATAAGTATAAAAAGAAAGGATTAACGACGAAGGGGGGGTAACCCCCCCTTCACCCCGTAAATCTCGCCACGTTTTGTATAGTTAATTCCAACTGCCGCTCGTTGGCGGCTTCAGTACTCCGGCTTAAGGATAGAAATGCGGTAATAACCCTGTGACGCGGTAATAACCCTTGACTTTAGGACGCCAAAGCAGGTACTCTCCCGCCAGGAGTATTTTATCAGGGGGTTTGTTTTTTATGCGTGCCACAAATAGCAAACAGGAGCTTTATCACAGCATCTTTGGTTCTATCCTTGACCGAACTGAAATGACCCCTTATCTGATGCTCCATGCGTACGATTATAAAACCGCCCTCTCTCAGGCAACAAAAATGATGGGCAACCGCGGGTTTGACATAAAAGGAGGCGATGCTCTGACCGCGTCTGAAAATAACAGGGCCAAAAGATACGTGGACATGGCCCTTGGTTATTGCCATCAATATCTGTTTCCATTTTTAAAGGAACAACTTGCAACACTGATAAGGTTAAACTCACCGGCCATTTCTTATTATGAAACGCTCAATGATTCCATCATAGAAATAGAAAAGAGGCTACTGGACAATGAATTCTGCCGCATTGTCGCCGAAGACCCAAGGCATCTGTTTCTAATGGCCTCATCAGGGAAGTACCCTCACCTGTTTTATGGATATAAGGGAATGAATATGACAGTTCCCGATGATTTTCAACATATGGCGTGCGCCCTTCTGAAAGTCTGCCATCTGATAAAATCAACCGAAGAGGACAGCCAGGATATAAATGATTTTGTTGCGCTCGGCCTTTATTTTACTTCAAATGGCTTAACGCTTAACAATCTGTTTGATTTTGACTTCCAGCACCCACTTGCAACTCTCATTGACAATGAGCCTTCATATAGGGCATATGTTAAGGTCTCCACCTTCTTTGACCGTCTCAGGGAATTCACAGATTTTGACAGGGAAAGAAACCTTTTTATTTTCAAAAGCGGTGACGGCGTTGATGTGGAAATTGCGGAGATATCCTCCAGATTAAAAACCGTATTCAGCATGGCAACCAAACTTGGAAACGATTTTGAAGGCGAGGCCTGCATGATAAAAGACCCTTTGGCCGTGACGTTCATATTAAACGACAGAAACGATACGCTTAAGCTCTTTCACGCCCTGCAAAAAAGAGGCGTAATCCTCCAGGAAACCGTAGTCTCTTCCTCCATAACACAAACCATATTTGATACCCCTGAGGATATGACAGAGGCCATAAGCAGGTTGATGACAAGCCTCAACAGAAGCGGCCACAACAACTATGTGCCTGAAAATGAGGAGATTTTACAAAACGCGACGGACTTCTATAATGCACTGAGCAAAAATGCAACCAGAAATGCACATACCTCAAAGGGACATAAAAAGTTTCAGTGCAAGTTGAATTTCCCCGTTCCAATACACAGATGCCAGCAAACGAGAAAAATCCTCCTACCCTGTGCCATTAATCACGGGCCACAGGTATCTGTGCCCTGCTTTACCGAGCAGCATACGCTGCCGGTTGAATTGAGGATATCGGATAAACAGAGTTGGGAAGACTCCGAACAAAAAGGTGATTCCCATCACGACGCATATAAGTTCAGACAACTGGTTTCGGTGATGAACAGGCTTTTTAAGGATAATTTCCACTTCCCGAAAGAATTAGACTCAATGTTGAGAGACGACCAGCGGGATGTTTTTCTTTAGAAAAGTAAACCTATGCGTCAAAAACTTCTTTATAGACATCAAGGGTTTTGAGGGCTGTTTGCCTCCAGTTAAACAGTGCCGAGCGTTTCAGCCCTTTTTCTGCGAGCGCCTTCGCATACTCACGGTCAGATAAAACCTCATTCATGGCATTTTTCAGCGATTCTACATCCCCCGGTGCCACAAGTACTCCAGAGTCGCCCACCACTTCCGGCAAAGAAGATACATTTGAGCATATTACCGGAGTCCCACAGGCCATCGCCTCAAGAGGCGGAAATCCAAATCCCTCATAAAACGATGGAAACACAAACAACAGAGCGCCATTGTACACAGCCATAAGGTCTTCCTCCGCAACATAATTCAGATGATAGACTGTCTTTCCCAGTTTCTCAGACTCTATCTTCCTTTGTATGTGATCAAAGCCTACTCCGGGCTTACCAACAAGGACAAGCGGCGCAATATCCCCTGCTTCCTTTTTCAGGCGTGAGTACGCCTCAATAAGCGCGACTATATTCTTACGAACCTCCAGCTTCCCCACATAAAGAATGTATTCACCCGGAAGGTGAAGCCGCCTGAGGGTAGTTTCTATAAGGCTTTTATCGTTGATAACTTTGAAGTGCTCAGATACGCCCAGGGGAATAACCCTTATCTTGTCCTCACAGCCGTAGAGCCTGACAATGTCCCTCTTTGATGCCTCAGAGTCGGTGATTATCCTGTCCGCCTGTGGAATTGATAACCTGTATGATATGCGGGCTATGGTACGAAATTTTCTGCTGCAATACTCTGGAAACATAACTGGTATAAGGTCGTGCACTGTTATTATCAGGGGACATTGTTTCCTTATCGGCCCCCCAAAGTTGTACGGGGCATGGAAAATATCTATTCCTTCTTTTCTTATCATTTTGGGTAAATCTATTATATTCCAGAAGAGGACTTTACGCCTTAACGATGTGTGCACGGGATAATTTGCAGGGACAGGTTCAGGCATTGTGAACAAGCTGTTATGAAATAGTATAAAAGTATGGGGCGTATTAAGCCGGGAGAACTGAAAAAGGAGCTCCGCCGCATATATCCCGACGGCAGTCTTTTGTTCCACAATCCGGCACGCGTCAAATCCTATCCTCAAATTCTTATACCCCGCATTACATCCTTAAATAACATCACGCCATCCTCATGCCGACTCCAATTCGCAACAGCAGATGATATCAGATAGCTCAAAATATTTATAAAACCATCCATTTCGCAGTTTATATCATGCCTTTCCTTTGTATTGTCAGCCATATCAGGAAATGTTTCCTTCATTGAAGATGAAATAAAATGTTTTCAGCAGCACAAAGGCGGGACACAACCCACCGACCACCACACTAAGAGCGCAGCCCCGCTCAAGACAAACATCCCGCCTGAACCCTGACTAAACTCTAAACAGCATCTACGTCTGAGGCATCTATTTCAACAGACACCCCCTGCTGTAACATATCAATCAAAACAACCAGCTTGTGTAACCCTTTCTTCTTGACAAGGAGACCATCAACTCCGGCAAAAGGCCCCCTCTTTACCCTTACTTTATGTCCTTCCATTAGAAATGGGTAGGGGTTTACTGTTTCCTTACTTTCTATTATTTTCATCAGGGAAGCTATCTGCTCATCAGGCACCGATTCATAGCCACACCCGCCATGATTAGAGCCTACAAAGCATACAACTCCCTGCGTTTGCAACACCAAGCGCTTATCCTCAGGCCCGTCTATTGAGCGTACAAACAGATAATTCGGGAAAAGAGGAAACTCCACCAGCTTCTTCCTGTCTTTCCACTTGCTTAACCTATGTACAGACGGCAGAAACGCCTCCTTCTGAGCCTTTACCAGCCTCTCCAGAACCTTGAATTCATGCCGTGGCCTGACATAAACGCAATACCACAAGAGGCCCGATCCATTTTCCGTACGCACACTCACGCCCCCGGTACAATTCACAATCCTTCGCCCTTACGCATCATGTACAGTATTATACACACTCCACAATAATATGTCAATGCGTACGCGCTCTACGAATTGCCTCAGTCACAGCAAAGTGGAAATGTCCTATTCATAGCAAAATAGAAATGTCCTATTCATAGCAAAATAGAAATGTCCCATCTCAGTGATGGCGGGGCAAGGACGGGCAATAGGAAAAAGAAAACTCAGAGTTTTTTAAGACAGACTCCGGGTGGTTATTATTCCCATTTTATCCCAAAGGAGTGCCAGACGCCACCATAACCGTAATATAGATACCCGTCTGAATACGCCAGGATTGCCGTGCCATTTGTAAACAATTGGATATAGTATGTGCCGTTTGCGTCAGTCCCTGCTGTCACACCCCCGGATTTTGTCCCAAAGAGTGAGGGATATACGCTGTATACCCCGTTAATCCACGCGTTTGCCGTATCAGCAACACTGGTGCCGTTCCAGACAATAAACAAAGAGTTCCAGCTTGTGTCGCTGAAGGAATACAGATAGCCATCCGTCCATGCCAAAATTATCTTGCCATTGTTAAAATATTGCATAAAGTATGCGCCGCTTGTCGTTATTAATGTAACCACCCCGCCAGCCTTTGTTCCATAGTATGCGGAATATTCACTACATAACGCATTTATCCAGGCGCTCGCCGCAGGATAGTTCACTGAGTAATATCCTGTCCAGATAGATCCATGCGTAGATGAGATAACGGCAACCAGCTTAGTGCCTGTTGAATCCGATGCTATGCTGTTCCAATTGTTGCCGCCGCCATATACATTACCCGCTGTCCATGTGCCGTTTACATAGGTCCAGATATCGCCGCCATACGAGGCAGCGGCCAGTCTGCTGCCGTCTGCGCTTGACGCCACGCTTGACCAGCCAGTCTGGCCCAATAAAGACGCAGTCCACAGGCCATTTGAATACACCCAAACTCCCGTGCTGTTGACGGCGGCCAGCTTCGTGCCGTCTGAATTGGACGCCACTGCCGCCCAATCGCTGCTGCCACCGAGTACCTGATTCGGTGTCCATATGCCGTTTGAATACGTCCAAATATCACCGCCATTGACAGCGGCGACCAGTTTTGTGCCGTCTGAGTTTGACGCCACGGCGGCCCAACTATTGCTGCCCCCGCCTGCATTGTTGCCAGTCCATACACCGTTTGAATATGTCCAAATATCACCGCCATTGACAGCGGCGACCAGTTTTGTGCCGTCTGAGTTTGATGCCACAGCAGCCCAGCTGTTGCTGCCCCCGTTTACCTTATTTGCAGCCCATACGCCGTTTGAATACGTCCAGATATCACCGCCACTAGCGGCGGCAACCAACTTAGTGCCCGTCGAATCTGATGCCACAGCAGTCCATGTATTGTTGTCCCCGTTTACCTTAGCCTCCGTCCATGCGCCGTTTGAATAAGACCAGATATCTCCGCCCTTGATTGCGGCAATCAGCCTTGTGCCGTCTGAATTGGAGGCCACACTATACCACTTAGCGTTTGAGCCAGTGCTATTCCACGCCCATCCATTGTCGGCATGAGACGCTGTGGGCGCAAGCAGAGCGAGAAATACAAACAACACCAACGATAATTTTACAAAACTACCCCATCTAAGCATATAACATCCTCCATAACCGGCTAATCATTAATCACCATGCGGCCACAACTCACCACTCACACGCGCAACCCTCACTGAAGCCGCTGTCGGCGTAAATTATTATAATAGAGTGGGTATGAATATATCAAGGAATTGCCGACGTGTCTTGATGCCAGCGGTTGTGTGGATATTTCTGGCATTGCCGCGAAGTGGTTATGTTACAATACACATAGCACATTTAAGGAGGATTAGATGTCAAAAAATCTAAGTGTACGGGTGCCTGACGATGTATTCGAAAGACTTGAGAATCTATCGAAGAAGACATTTCGTCCCAAGAGTTTTTATATAAAGGAAATGCTTGCCAGTTATATGGCAGAATTCGAGGATGCCTATCTCGCGCTCGAAAGGATGAACGACCCCGATACAAAATACTATTCATCCGAAGAGGCAAAGAATAGACTTGGCATATAATGTTGTTTGGGCAGATAAAGCCTTAGACGATATTGCCTCCTTTGATAAGAAAACAGCTCGTTCTGTTATGGACAAGGTAGAAAATTATCTCGCTAAGGAACCTCTCAACCTGGGTAAACCGCTTAGCGGCATATTTATCTGTCTATCGTTAGAGTTGGCCATAGAAAAGATATCTACGATAAAAAATAGAGGCATGGAGGGAATACTTCAGGAAACATATTATTAAAACTACGCATTTTACTTTTCCCTGCAATTTGGTATTAACCGGCTCATTTATGATAGAACCCCATAGGACAAGTAAGACAGTGTACTGTTGTTAAGGAGGCAGGTTTTTATTTGATATGATGAGCAATACGATAATGGCGGCCATTAAGCCGCCATTGCCAACCACTTCAACTGTATCAGGACTTGCTACGCCCTTTGTTTATTTCCAGCTTACCCCTAAAGCGTACCATGTACTATTATAATAAACATACATCGTTCCATCTGTCCATGCTACAAGCGCAGCCCCATTGGTAAACACCTGGACATAGTATGTGGCAGAGCCGGATGTTCCCGTAAGTATGCCTCCAGATTTAGCGCCAAAAAACGAAGCATATTGATTATAGATTGAGTTAATTGCCGTTGTTGCCTTATCAAGGTCGCTTCCAGATGTCTTCCAGCTTACCCCTAAGGCGTACCATGTGCCATTTGAATAAACATACATAGTCCCATCTGTCCAGGCCACGATGGCAGCGCCATTGGTAAACCATTGGACATAGTATGTGGCAGAGCCGGATGTCCCCGTAACTATGCCGCCAGATTTAGTGCCAAAGAATGAAGCATATTGACCATAGATTGCGTCAATTTCCGCCGAGGCAGAGTTATAGTCCGAAGACCCTCCAGATGTTGTAAATGTCACCGTTACAGACTTATTCGACGACATCGAAACGGTACAATACTGACCGCTTGTCGCGTCACACCCTGACCAGCTTGAAAACGTAGAACCGGACGCGGCTGTTGCTGTTAGCGTTACCGATGTGCCGGAAGTGTAGGTGGCCGTGCCGGTGCTGCCGCTCCAACTGAGAGAGCCGCTTGACGGTGTTACGGTGCCTGTACCCGCGCCGGTTTTTGTTACGCTTAGGGTATATGAAGAAGATGGAGGCGATATTATCCAATTAGACGTCCCTATCTGAACAGGTGAGTTCTCATCGGTAGTTGTGCCGTCTCCTAAACGACCACTGCTATTACCACCCCAAGCCCAAAGAGTGCCGTCACTTTTTACCCCCATTGTGTAGCCATTGCCTGCGGCTACGCCTGACCAGGTAGATGTCCCTATCTGAACAGGTAAGTTCCTATTGGTAGTCGTGCCGTCTCCTAGCTGACCGTTGCTGTTATAACCCCAAGCCCAAAGAGTGCCGTCTCTTTTTATCCCTACCGTGTGCAAGGCACTTGCGGCTACGCTTGACCAGGTAGATGTCCCTATCTGAACAGGTATCAAACTATCGATATTTGTACCGTTTCCTAATTGACCCACCACATTATAACCCCAAGCCCAAAGAGTGCCGTCATTTTTTATCCCTACCGTGTGAGTATAACCTGAGGATACTGATGACCAATTTGTAGATGTCCCTATTTGAACAGGTGAAAATGCACCGGTAGTTCCGCCGTTTCCGAATTGGCCACTGTTATTCACACCCCAAGCCCAAAGAGTGCCGTCTCTTTTTATCCCTATCTTGGTATATACAGATGAGGATACTGATGACCAAGTGGATGTCCCTATCTGAACAGGTGACAACTTATCGGTAGTCGTTCCATCTCCTAATTGACCGTAGGCATTATAACCCCAAGCCCAAAGAGTGCCGTCTCTTTTTATTCCTATTGTGTCCAGACCATCTGCGGATACGCTTGACCAGGCAGATGTCCCTACCTGAACAGGTGAGTTCTTATCGGTGGTTGTGCCGTCTCCTATTTCACCGTAGGAATTATAACCCCAAGCCCAAAGAGTGCCGTCACTTTTTATCCCTGCCGTGCAATTGCCACTTGCAGATACGCTTGACCAGTCAGATGTCCCTATCTGAACAGGTGACAACTTATTGGTAGTTGTTCCGTCTCCTATCTCACCGTAGGCATTACTACCCCAAGCCCAAAGAGTACCGTCATTTTTTATCCCTGCCGTGTGATTACCATCGGCGGCGGATACGTTTGCGAAGGACAAAGAGCTAAGGCAAAAGACTGTTATCAACAATACCGCAACTGTGGCCACACTTCTACTTAGTTGCCTGCTTATCATGGATGAATACTCCTCGTTCACTTTTTTTGTTTGAGCTGATTAAGGAGTACACACGTAAAAAGACAGGTTTCACACCAAACTACATCTCCATGACGTTATCAGGTCGTTATGGACATTTAGAACGTAAAACATATCACCTTACCAATGCACTCATTAACACGCAGAGTCATGTTAGACTCATACAGACATAACAAGGCTAAAACGAGAAACTAATCTCTTTTCATCTTAAGGGAACCTCTTCCCATGCCACTCAGAGATATTATACATGAGTATATCAGTTTTTGTCAATACGTACACGTTACGCAGACGTGAACTGCCGATGCGCCCTGATGGCAAGCGAACGGCGACCATTACGTCGCCATTGCCAATCCATCTATGAACAGGTGTCGCTGCACGCCATTATATGCCTGTCAGCTATATGCCTGTCAACTTTGTATCGGCTACTCCAAAAACTTTATGGAGTCAATTATCTTTTGGAGTGTAGGTTTTGCCTCGTCAAATTCATTAGACTCGGCTGAGGCCATAAAGTTGAAATAGAAGTTTTCCCTGTCGTAGCATTGCCATATTATGCGCTGGGGACCGTTTTTGCCAGCGTCTATTAATTCCCAGCCTCTTGCGTATAGCACATCCTTTCCCTTTACCTTTTTCACATCATCCCTGCGTTTTGCCGCGATATTCTTCCCGTGCTTAATATCCTCCATCGCAGTCTTTAACGATGCCTTAACAGAGGCCTCCGCAGGGAAATCGCTCGCAAGCTGTGTGTATTGAAAAGCAAAGTGTTGGGTTGTGCCTGTTTTTCTGAAAACCATATTGTCGGAGTCGGGTGTGCCTGATGATATTTCCCACCCCGCAGGGATTGTAAATGTAAACCTTCTCGTATTGTTTGTATACGACTTCTCCTCTTTGGACGTCTTGGGAGATGACGCATCAGGTTTAGCGTCATTAGGTTTAGCGTCATTAGGTTTGACCGCTTCAGTCCCCTGGGGTTTTAATGCGTCCGCCGGGTTAAGCCCCTTGAGATCAAAGGCACCTACATTTCCGGCATTTCCGGCTAAAACAGCGGCGACCAACCCTGCAATCAGACAGGTTGTTACTAAAAACTTTCTACTTTTCATACATACCTCCCGATATATTGATTTTGCTCACCCGCTGTAAAATGGCATAAAGCAGAGCCGTATGTCAATATCAAATTTGTTTTTGTACACGTTACACATGTACACGTTACGCCCGCATGTATTCAGGCTTTCGCTCAATTCATGTAGTTTTTTCGTGAGGCAATTCGCAATTTGGTATTAACCGGCTCATTTATGTTAGAATCCCACAATATGAACTATACAGTGTACTGTTGTTAAGGAGGCAGAATGTTATTTGATATGATAAGGAATACGATAATGGCGGCCCTTGGGGCGCAGGAAACTCTCAAAGAGTTTATTGATGGGTTAGTGGAAAAAGGGCAGTTGAGCGAATCACAGGGCAAAAGCATGATAGACGAATGGTCTGAGAAGATTACCAATGCGGGTTCGGGTATAAACGCAAACATCTCTGAAATAATAGACCTGGCCCTCAGCAAGATGAACCTTGCCACGAAGGACGACATAGAAAAGCTCAACAAGAAAATAGCCGCCCTCGCACAGCGCCTTGCCGCCCATGAAGGCGACCACACGGAAAACGCATAGAATCAATGTTCAGCGAACTCCTTAAAATAAGAAAGACCTACAGGAACATAAACCGGATAACGCAGATACTGAATGTGCTGGTTAAGCACGGCTTCGGCCAGTTTATTGAGCAGTTGAATCTCAATGGACTGATCCCGTTCAGAAAACGTATCAAGCTCCTGGCGGGCGGGGTAATCCTTGAGAGCACGGTTGCCGTGAGCCTGAGGCAGGTTTTTGAGGAGCTTGGCCCGTCGTTTATAAAGCTCGCCCAGATACTGTCGTCACGCCCTGACCTGATAACAGAACGCTATGCCACGGAGTTTGAGAAGCTCCAGGATGAGGTGCCGCCGTTTCCCTTTCAGAGCGCTAAAAACATAATCGAAAAAGAACTTGGCAAGCCCATAGAAGAGATATTCGGGGACATTGAACAGACCCCGATAGCCGCCGCGTCAATATCACAGGTACACAGGGCAACACTCAAAGATGGCTCTTTGGTGGTTGTGAAGGTGCAGCGCCCTCGTATAAAAGAGATAATTGAAACCGACATCAGTATAATGAAAATGATATCCGGCCTGATGCTCAAATATATACCGGACTCAGAGGTATTTAACCCATTGGGAATAATCGCCGAGTTTTCCAGGACGATAAAAAAAGAGATGAATTTCTGTGAGGAGGCCAGGAACATTCAGCGCTTCACGAAGAATTTCAAGACCGTCAAGACTATAAAGATTCCCATCCTATATCCTGAATTTACATCTGAACGCGTACTGGTGATGGAAAGAATTGAGGGAATGAGGATAAACGACATAAGTGCCATAGATGCGGCTGGGCTTGACAGGAATGAGCTTGCGGCAACTCTCGTAAACGCGTATTTTAAGATGATACTTGACGATGGATTTTTCCACGCTGACCCGCACCCCGGCAATCTGTTCGTCCTGTATGACGGGCGAATCGCAATTGTGGATTTTGGAATGGCCGGATGGTTGCCCCCTGTGGTGATGGAAAGCATTGCGGCGCTGCTCGTTGCCCTTGTGCATAAGGATTTTGAATCGTTGATAGACCAGTTCGTGGAGCTTGGGATGATAACAGACGAGATGGACATAGATCGGTTCAGACAGGAGTTTCTTGCCGATATGATGGAGCTGTTGCTGCCCCTGTATGACAGCGCGTTGTCGGAGATAAACTTTGCCGAGTACCTGAATACGGTAACGCGCCTTTCGATAAAACACAAGCTGAAAATCCCGTCGTCTCTGCTGCTGATAGACAAGTGCCTGTTAATAGTAGATAATACGGTGAGGGAGCTTGCTCCGGGGTTTAACTTTATAAGTGCCGCAACCCCATATACGTCCACACTGATAATGAAAAAATATGGGCCTAAGAGGGTGCTTGACAAGCTCGAAAGACACCTGTCCGGCCTGGCCGACTCCCTGATAGACACGCCAAAGAAACTCCGCGTCCTTCTTAGGCGAATGATAGCCGGTGAGTTCACTATTAAGTCTAACATAGCGGGCATAGACCGCCTGACAAGGGACATTGAAAAGTCCTCCAACAGGCTGTCTTTCAGCATAGTGATAGCGTCAATTATAATGAGTTCGTCCATATTGACACTATCAGGGACAGGAGCTAAGATATTCGACATACCGGCCATAGGGACGCTGGGCTTCACGATAGCCTTTTTTCTTGGTATATGGCTGATAATATCAATACTAAGGTCAGGCAAACTCTGACAAAACATGGTGAGATTTACGGGTGAAGGGGAGTTACTCCCCTTCGTCTTTAATCCTTATGTCTTTGTCCTATTGATTTAAATTTGGAGCGGGCGACGAGACTCGAACTCGCGACCCCAACCTTGGCAAGGTAATCCAGAAGGATTTAGGCGTTTCCCGTCTATTTCCTTCTGTTTCCTTTCCTTTCTTTTTTCAAGGGTTTGCAGGGTATGCCTTCCCGTCAGTACTTCCGAATCTTACCGTCCTTTCCCGTCTGTCTGCTATACAAAAACTATACAGTCTTTAATCATGCGTTCATAGGCTCTATTAATGGATTTGCAGGTCTAATAACGCCTGAACAGAAAAACCATGCGGGCAAGTTTCGGTATTATCGTAAGCGTCTAAATAACTACACCCGTTGATTTCCCTGCGAGGGCATCCCTA
>NZ_JBJUSG010000084.1:0-17126 GCF_046044395.1 Candidatus Magnetominusculus dajiuhuensis
GGGAGGTGTGTGCCCTAGCTCCATAGGATTTTCACGGTAAAGCAGGAATCCAGTCGTTAAGAAAACGGTGTAAGGACTGGATTCCAGCTCGTAGGCTGGAATGACAGACTTGAAAAAATATAGTTACTTTTATGAACGCAACTTGGTATTAGTTGTCATCTGCATTAATGCCGCTCCGTTTATAAGTGTCTCGTAGTATTTTAAATCCAAGAATCGTGAAGAACATGACGCCCAGAGAAGCCACTATCAGGGGGGCGGTAGGGATGTCGAAATGATACGAAGCGGCTATGCACAAAATACTTACGCAAACGCCAATTGCCCATCCACCTATCAATATTTTAGTGGGATTTTTCGTAAACAGTTTCCCTATCAGGGCAGGTATTACCAGAAACGAAAAAACTTGTAAAACTCCAGCCATACTGACAGAACTGGTCAGGACAAGGGCAAAACTAAGAAAGAAGAGAAATTCCCACAAAACCCCTCCTTTCCCTTCGTAGGAAAGCGCAAAGAACCTCTTCCTGAAGATAAAGTGAAACAGCCCGATTACCCCATAAAGAACAGCCGTTTTAACGAGTTCCCCTTTCGTTACCCACAGGATGTTTCCATTGAGAATGGCCTCAAACTCTTCAAGGCCGTGCGGCGTCCTGTCGAGTATCATTAGGCTTGCAGCAAGGGAAAATACGTACATTACCCCTATAAATGCCTCTATGTTGACATGGCGGGAGATCCTCTTTGAGATGGAAAGAATCAACGCCCCAATGAACGCAAATACGACTGCGTAGAAATCATGGGAGTGCGGGGCATCATGCCCCCCCATGAGAAACGAAACAGCTATGCCAAGCGCTATGAATTGCGCCATTGAGAGATCAACAAAAATAATGCCCCTTTCCAGTACGTGTACCCCAAAATAGGCATGAATTCCTATTAACAGCACACAGGCAATAAAGGGGTACACCAGAAGAGACAGAATTTCCATTGTTATCTCCTTATTTTATCAACGATATGACTTTGTCCATAAATGAAAACCAGTCCTGTCCATCTTCTATGTCGGAAGGAATGTTAACCCATGCCACACCTGTTTTGTCTGCGATAAACGGGACTTCCTTCTGAGGATAGATAGCCGAGCTGACAATTTTATCTGGTTTTTCCCTCTTCATAGCCTCGATTAAGCGTTCGATTCCCTTTGAAGAGGGTGGAATGCCGGGTTTATCCTCTACGTATCCCGCTATTGTGCAGTTGAAGTCGGCACAAATGTAGTCGTACAACGCGTGATAGAAGATAAACTTCTTATTCTGTAACTGTCCGCTGGTCCATTCCTTCATCTTTTCGTTAAATTTCTTTTTGAAAGACTCAAGGTTAGCCCTGTAGGTAGTCTCGTTGGCAGGGTCAATTTGCGATAGTCTTTCGGTTATCCCGCCTGCCACTTTGATAATGTTTTTGGGCGAGTAGTGATAGTGTGGATTACCGAGCGGGTGAACATCGCCCATGCTTCTGTCAGGTGAGTCAACCTTTCCTATTGGCAAAACAAACCCTGAGCAGTCGAGGTTGCCCGGCTTGCCTGTTTGGAGCTTTGGATTTCTTGACGACTCCAATATGACGGGCAGGTAGCCGATTTCCAGATCAAGGCCGTTGTATATTATCAAATCTGCCTTTCTTGCCGCGAGTATCATGCTTGGTTTTGCCGCAAGATAGTGGGGGTCCTGATTTGGTTTTGCCAGTGTGGTTATGTCGGCGTTATTCCCGGCGATTTGCCTTGTTATGCTTCCAATCCATGGAAGGGTTGCCACGATGTTTAACTTCGCGTAGGCGCTGCCCGAAAATACGGCGAGAAACACCGCGCACAGTATCATAGTCTTCATTTGTCCTTTCATTGCTGACCTCCTTAAAATGTGTGTGCCCCGTGTGCGCCAATTCCCAGTATAACCTGTAAAAGTATCTCGTGGTTCGTCCTTGGGTCAATGCCCGAATGGTCGTAGTTATATTGGAGACGAAGTCTGGAGAACTCCGTCGCGTCAACATAAAGAGCGGTTGATAATCTCCACGGGTTTTGGCCAAAGGATTGAGAAATGCCGTCCTGCTTATAGTCGTTGGCAAAGATGCCGAGTTTGTCGTATCTGAGCGCATACACCCACCTGCCAAACTGATATGCGCCTTGTACGTAAAACCCGTCCTGTCGTCTTTTCAGGGCGGACACAGTCGTTACCGATGAGTCATCCGTCTCAGTCAGGCTACCTCTTTGGTCTCTTAAAAGGTATTCGCTTTGTAACGTGAGTCCCTCATATTTCGAAGGTTTCCACTTATACGTAAACTCGAAGTCGTAAAGCGTAGAGTTTCCTTTGAAGGACGTGTTATTGGCAATGGAATCGGTGAGAGTTTTGCCCGTAATCACAGATGGGCCAAACAGTATAGTGGAAAAATCGTCCACGTCAACCGAGGCCTTCGCAAAGAGCGTCAGGGCGTGAGGGCCGGATTGGGCGTCTTTGCCTAAGAGTATCTCGTTTTCGCCCTGAAGGGCCTCTACTCCGAGGGTAAGGGGAAATGAAATTGCAGGCAGATATGTAACCTGTACACCTTTTTCGTCTATTCCCTCGTTCCCGATAAAGGCCTTGTAAACAAGAGGGGAATCGGCAAAATCCCATACGTGGCTGTGTTGAGGGTTAAGCCTGCCGAAGCCGCTTCTGAACTTGCCGCCTTTAATCTGCAATCCTTCAGGTAACGACGTGGTTGTAAAATACGCCTCTTCGATGGAAATACCGTTTTCCGTTACCGGAATTGTAGAATAGAGGTTAAAATAAGGATCAACCGGAGCAAAAATATAAATCTCAGCCGAGTCAAGGTTAAATCCCCTGGTACTTGCCATTGACTGCGTAAGATTTGAATTGTTGTAGTATCCCGGGATGCCTCTGCCGCCAAGTTCGGAGTTCGAAAGGTTCGACCAATATCCATACGTGTTCAGAACTACGGACAAGTTTGGATTAAGCAAGGAAGAGGCACCAAAGATTCCGCTTATCGCCGGGGGCTTTGATTGTTCCAGCGGCGGCTCCACACTTGCCGGTGCTGCCGCCTGTGGCGCTGCTGATTTTTCGGGTTCACTTGCCTGCAACTTGTTCAGGTCGTTTTTGAGCCCTTCTATCAACCGTTGCTGGTCTTCTATCACCTTTTGTTGCTGCTTTGAAACCTCTTCCAGCGCCTTCAAACGTTGCTCCAGGTCTGCGCCATAGGATTGAGATACGATCAGAAACAATACTGATAGTATTATGAATATTCTAAATGTTGCCATTTAACTGACCTCTTTAATACGAGTAAGGGTTAACATTATGTCCACACGCACGCCATGCCGACATTAAGCCGACTTCGGACGTATGGAACATTACCATTAACTAAATTTCTAAAGAGGGTAGGTTGAAGGGGGTGCCCTGCCCGAAAATGGATCTGTTGAGCAAGGCAAAACGTAGTGTACTTTATCGAAGCTTAAACGTAGGACTATATCATTGGCGAATGTGGGTATGGCGTTGTTATTGACATCGGCCAGGCCGCTCGTACTTGCGGCAACACAAAGAGGACAGTCATCATGGGAGCCGATGTCGTCGTGGGAATGGAATCCTACTAAAATGACCGCTGTAATATACAGGGCTAAAACGACAAATCTTAATATCGGCTTCTTACGGTGCATAATTTGTTTTAACATAATTATTTAGTTTATTTCAATAGGGTAGCATTCTCCTGTAGTAGCATTCTCCCAAGCTCCGATATAGGAATGTCCATAAATCGGAAATCCTTCGACAAGCTCAGGATGCTTAGATTATGGTAGTTGAACATCAGATTATAGTAGTTGAACAATTGAATCATCCTGAGCCTGTCGAAGGATGCTCCTGTTACTTCTTTGACCGCATTTCGGCATATGAGGACTTGATTCCTGCTTCCGCAGGAATGGCAAATCTAATTTGACTGCGACTTGATATGAGTAATGCGCCTATATTTGTGCATACCTTTATTTTACTGACATTTCATTTTAACTAAACCTTTTGATGTGTTATTGTGTCTAATACCGAGAATATGGAAAAGGTCATGCACATTCAGTTTTGGGGTGATGTGAACAGCATAATCAGGGGAAGTGTTGATCTCGACATTGTAACTATTTGTTATAATTTGAAAAAATTCTTACCTCTCGTGGCAAGCGCGGGTATCAAAGATGGGACGACAGCAAATAACGGAGTTACTTTCTATAATTTCAAAGAAGATTTGATAAAAAACCGTATTCTTAATAAAATATTGAACCTGAAAGCGTTTACGTTCAGTCATCTCATAGGTATCATAAAAGCAGAAAGACCTGAAATTTTACACTTCCACAACAGACATAACCTTGCTGACGCCATTGTCGGTAAATTGCCGTATAATCCCAAGATAGTTTGCCATTATCATAGGTATTTTTCGACAGTTCCTATGCCACGAACTTGTGATTTATTCCTGGCGGTAAGTAATTCAGTAAAAGATTCTATTGTGTGTAAGACTGGAACTACAAAGATTTTTAAGGCTATAGATAATCCTCTTTCCTATGAAGTCATCAAATTAGGAAAAGAGATATTAGGAAAAGAAAGAGAAGAAAAAGAAAATAAGGTTCCCCTTTTTATGTATCCGGGAGGATATCAGCAACATAAGGGATTTAACGACCTTATAAAAGCAGTGGAGATTCTGAACACGAAAGGGGTCAAGTTCAGACTTTATCTGGCTGGACCGAATTTGGAGGGTTATATCCCGCCATTTAACAATATAGAGAATTTGGGGTTGTTACCACCGGCGGATTATTTAAGGAAATTAGAAGAGTCGGTTGCTTTAGTACTACCTTCTTTGATGGAGCCTTTTGGTCTTGCCATAATAGAAGCGATGCATCTAAAGAAGCTTGTTATCGCAACATGTTCAGGCGGTTCAGGTGAATACTTAAATTCAGAAAACTCTATTGTTGTTAATCCAAACGATCCCGTCAACTTATCGATAGGACTCATGGAAGCGATCACTTGTGTAAAAGGGAAATCGAAAGAGAAACAGGAAAAAGGATTCAGAGTCAGCAAAAAATTCCTCCCAGAGACTGTGGTGACACAATTAGAAACCCTTTACACCCAGCTTATAAATAACACTATATAACATCTGGCATATATTAATCAGAGCATACTTGTAAAAACTCTGTCTCTGTAAAATTAGACAGAATAAACCCTCTTGTCTGATTTTCCCCCTATGACCGCCCATAAGTCCACATATTTCCTAAAGGTGGGTAAGGCCAAAATCAGACACAACGATGACACTATGTCCGTCACTCTGCCGCCGTTTTCTCATCGGGGATGGTCGAGCTGATATACAGCTCCCTGAGCTGTTTTTTGGTTTAACAGGGACACTTCCCGATTATTGACAGTAGATGCATGGCAGACTATACACAAAGAACTCTTCTGTCTGGTTTTACGCGGCTTATGGCTTTGGTTTTTTTGCATTGCTGTACAACATCGCGCTACCAATCTCGGATGATGACGGCCAGTAGCCTCGCCGCCACCCTTCGTGTTCCACATAACCTGTAAGATTATCGGGTTGCGGTTGCACTGGTGCATTGTCTTTAAGGAAAAACAAGCCCTCTTTACCACTTGGCATCGCGCGAATAAACTCTTCCGCCTCTTCAAGAGCTTTTCGTAAGTTTTGCGAAACGGCGGCGGCATCAACGGGTTGCAGCAAGTCCAGGTCAGCATAATCATCTTGCCGATAGCGGGCATTGCGGCGAATTTCCGTAATCAGGCTGTCCGGACAATAGCCCGGGTCTTTGGCAACCGCCGCCCATATCACAGCACCCAGCGGTATATGTCGCTCATGGATATAAAGAAGGTCGAGAACATCGCGCGGTTGCCGCCGTCCTGCCGCCGCTAACGCCTTGTTGGTGGCAAGGTCGGCAATATGCAGACGATACCCGAATAATTCGTCCTTGACTGTAGGAAAAAACCGAAAATCGCTATCGCGCACCCATTCAAGCTTTGTACTTTCGTCTCCATGATGCACAACTGCGGCATGAATACCCGGTTCGCGCCTAAGCCAATCAAACGTAAATCCATGTTCGGCCAGTAATGCCGTATCCGCATTTGACGCCTGTGCAACTCCTTCCTCACGGTCATGGAAAATATCAATGTCACCAGAAAAACGTGGGCTGTCCTGATTAAGTGCGCTGCTGCCCGCGACATAGCTTTCTGGATTCCGGTGTGCTGCCAGAAGACGCAGGATTTCAGTTTGCAATTTAGATAGCGGCACGACACGCCTCTTCAATCTGAACAGCCAGTGGCAGCGTTTTCATACTACCTTCACGCCGTAGGTTATCAGCGATAACAAGAGCCTGTGCAATTGTCGGATGTTCGCAGGGCTTGCGGTTCCATAGCGAACGGGCGCCAAAATCTTTGAACGCCTGACGATAAAGCAATACAACCCCCTCCGGTGCCTCAACACCAGCGCCAAGCTCCTTCAGTTCATCAAGGCTAAGATTGTCTGTCCGCATCTTTAAATAGTTAAATATGGACACATCCCATTTAACTGGAAGCCAATGGGTACGGGATTATATTTATTGAGATTATAACATATATGACATTACAAATCCATTACACACTTGTAAACCCGGACACAACGATGACACCACATCTGTTAGTCTGCCGCCGTTTTCTCATCGGGGACGGTCGAGCTGATATATAGCTCCCTGAGCTGCTTTTTGTCAACATGAGACGGCGCGCCACTCAGAGGACAGGCCGCCCTCTGCGTCTTAGGAAAGGCAATCACGTCCCGTATAGACTGCGCCCCGGTCATGAGCATTACGAGCCGGTCAAGCCCTATCGCAAGCCCCCCGTGGGGCGGCGCACCGTACTTCAGGGCATCAATCAGAAAGCCAAACCGCTCCTCGGCCTCGGCCTCCGCCATCCCTATCAGCTTAAATATCTCTTTTTGCAGCTCAGGGCGATGAATACGAATACTCCCCCCGCCTATCTCGCTGCCATTGAGCACAATATCGTATGCCTTCGACTTCAGTCCCGACAAATCTATATCGCCGCCGTCCATTATTTTCTTTATGTCCTCGTCAGTGGGGGAGGTAAACGGGTGGTGGATTGCCTGAAATCTGGAGTCCTCCTCGTTCCACTCAAACAGGGGGAAGTCTGTTATCCAGACGAACTTATCCACTGCGGGAATGAGATTCTGTTTTTTTGCAATGTCAAGGCGCATTCGGCTTAATACGTCATTAACTACTCGTTCTTTGTCTGCCACAAATAGCATCATATCGCCGGAGGTGGCCTGAAGCCTGTCGGCCATTTGCCGCACCACATCCTCAGGAAAGAATTTTAATATAGGCGACTCAAACCCTTCCTTTACCTTTATCCATGCGAGACCCTTCGCCCCAAGTGACTGCGCCTCAGCCGTCAGCAGATCAGTTTCACGCCGTGAATAGCCCGCCATGCCCTTTCCAAGCAGGCCCTTAACCCGCCCGCCCGATGACAGCGCGTCAAGAAATACCTTAAATGAACTCAGGGACGCCAGGTCGGCCATGTCCTTAAGCTCAAGCTGAAACCTCATATCAGGTTTGTCGTTGCCGAAACGCTCCATCGCCTTGCTATACGAAAGCCTCTCAAATGGAGTGGACAGCGCCTCGCCTCTGATCTCATTAAATACCTTCTTTATAAGGCCCTCGACCAGGGTTATTACGTCGTCAACTGCGACAAAGGACATCTCCATGTCTATTTGTGTAAATTCCGGCTGCCTGTCCGCCCGTAAATCCTCGTCGCGAAAACACCTTACTATTTGATAATACCTCTCCATGCCGGCTACCATCAGGAGCTGCTTAAAGAGCTGAGGCGACTGCGGAAGGGCATAAAAACACCCCGGCGACATACGTGCCGGCACGAGATAATCGCGTGCCCCCTCCGGCGTTGACTTCGTTAGTACGGGGGTTTCTATCTCCAGAAAACCCTTATCATTAAGATAGTCCCTGACGGCCTTGCACGTCTTATGGCGCATGACAATATTTTTCAACATCTCCGGCCTGCGAAGATCAAGATAACGATATTTTAAGCGATTGGACTCGGCAATCTCGACATCCTGGTCGAGCTGAAAGGGCAGAGGTTCAGACCTGTTTAATATCTCAAGCCCCGTTACATAGACCTCGACGCCGCCGGTTGGGATGTCGGGGTTTTCAGTGCCTTGGGGTCTTTCGCGCACATCGCCTTTGATGGTGATTACGTATTCGGCCCTCAGTTGGTGTGCTGTCTTGTGGATAGATGCTTCGCCGTAATCAGGGCTGAATACGAGCTGGGCCACACCCGTTCTGTCTCGCAAATCGCAAAATATCAGCCCACCGTGGTCACGGCTGCGAAACACCCACCCACTCATCACCACTTCTTTCCCCACATATGTTAAATCTATCTCACCGCAGCCTATATTACGGTACATGTTCCCTCCCGCTGTTTTTCACGCCAACCTCTTTGAATATTGAATATAACTCTTCCTGCGTCAGGTAAGCCCACTGGCCTGGTTTGAGGTTTCCCAGTGTTATTCCATTAATTGCAACCCGCTTCAGCTTTGCTACGGGGTGTTTTACATAAGTAAACATGCGGCGTATCTGGCGTTTTCTCCCTTCATATATGGTCATCTCAAGCCATGTGTTTGACACTGTGTCCTTACTTCTCATTCTCTTTATCCCGGCCGGTGCGGTTACGCCGTCTTCAAGCCTTACGCCTCGTCGCAGTTTATCCAGATCAACATCCGAAATATCGCCTTTGACCTTGACCTGATACGTCTTAGGTATTTTTTTCGCGGGATGGAGGATGTGATAGGCCAAATCACCATCGTTTGTCAGGAGCAACAACCCCTCAGTATGATAGTCAAGCCTGCCCACGGGATAGGCACGATGCCCTGCGCCCGCAAAATAATCTGCCACGGTTGGCCGGCCTTCGGGGTCTGTCATCGTGGTTACGACCTCGTCTGGTTTGTTGAATTTGATATAGACGCGCCTCTGGCCTATTTTTGGATTCAGGAGTTTGCCGTCAACTTTTATATGGTCTTTTTCGACATCCGCCTTCATCCCGATAACGGCGGCCTTGCCGTTTACGGTAACGCGGCCCTCAAGGATCATCTCCTCGGCCTTACGCCTTGATGTAAGCCCCGAAGACGCAATTATTTTTTGTAATCTCTCTTCCATCTGGAACTCCGATAAACACTAAGATAAAATCTAAAAATAAAACAGGTACAATGACACGTGTTACTATTTCAATTCTGAATAAATATCCTTTCTGAATCCAACCCTTAATACAGTAATGATCCTATCTTCGGCATCAACCTCATATATAACCCTACACTTGCCAATGCGATATCTGTATAAACCCTCAAATGACCCTCTCAGTGGCTTACCGAGGGTTAAAGGGCTTTGAGAGAGATAACTTTCTACCTTGGCGATAACTGTTTCCGCATTCACCCTGCCTATTGCTACAAGCTCTTCGGCCGTTCCCTCGTCCCATAAAACCTTAAAAACCAAGCAATTCCCTTATTTCCTGCGACGTGTAGTTTTTCCGTCCCCCGGCCCTGGACCTTTCAAGGGCGACTGCATAATCCTCAATGTCAAATAAAAAATCATCAAGCCTTTCATCGAACTTTTTATCAATAAGCTCTTCCAATTGTTCGACGGTCATGTCTTTAAGCAACACATCACCCTCCGCAACACATCACCCGCCACCCAAACACTCGCAACCTCAACACGCCTACTATAACATATCTTTACCTGGTTTTTGTCAACTTGTTTTCTCCCAACCCATTTTATTTTAATCGGACACTAATGTTATATTAATGCGAAGTGTAGACACGGTATGTCTAAAAGCAATGTTTACTACATATTGGTTGAGCCAAAAGAAGGCGGCAACATCGGGGCGGCGGCAAGGGCGATAAAGAATATGGGCTTTAGCAATCTCGTCCTTGTCAGGCCGTGTGACTACCTGACTGATGAGAGCTATCGCTTTGCACACGGGGCGCGGGATGTGCTGCAGGGGTGTGCCGTATATGATGACTTTAGAGACGCCCTGAGGGATAAATCCATCGTGATAGGCACGTCGCGGCGTTTTGGCAATACAAGGGGAATACGGCTGCCTGTGGCCGAAGGCGCTCAGTATGCCTTTGAGATGGCGGCGTCAAATAAAGTTGCCATTGTCTTCGGACGTGAGGACAACGGCCTGTTAAACGAGGAGATTGAGGCGTGCGGCCTGTTGTTGTACATACCGGCGTCTGAGGCGCAGCCCTCTCTTAATCTCGCACAGGCGGTGTTGGTGACGGCCTACGAAATCGCACGCCTGTATGATAAGGGTGGCAGCGGGGCATCGCACGAACTGGTCAATGGTGGCGGGTTAGAGCGCCTGTATGAGCGAATTGGCCGTTTGCTCCCGCTCCTGGGATACGGGTTTAGAGGTTCGGAGGACATCATTGGGGGGATTATGCGAAACATCAGGCACCTGGTCGGGCGTGTCGGCCTCACGCAGTGGGAACTAAACATGTTGTACGGCCTGTTGACGGCAGTACAGGAGAAGATCAAAGGAGAACTGTGAAAAACATAAGGATAGCATTATTAGTCTGCTTTTTATTAATCTGCACGGGGGTATTTGCTGAGGGTGCGGGCACTTATTCCGCAAACGACCCGGCAAGGACTGTGATAGGCGTGGTGCAGACTTACAAGATAACCGACAACGACACGCTTTTGGACGCGGCTCGCCTCTTCGGCATAGGATTCAATGCCATAACCGAGGCTAACCCTAAGGTTGACCCGTGGATACCTGAAGAGGGAATCACCATAACCGTTCCAACGCAGTGGATAGTCCCCGAGATTCTCGACGACGGCATACTGGTAAACCTTGCCGAGATGAGGTTGTATTATTTTTTCATGTTTGACGGGCACAGGTTCTTAAAGACATACCCCATTGGCATAGGCAGAGAAGGGTTTAATACGCCGGAAGGGGTTTTTCGCATAACAGGCAAGGTAGAAGATCCCGTATGGCGGCCAACGAAACGAATGAGAGAGGAAACCCCTGACCTTGACCCGCTCGTTCCGCCCGGTCCGGATAATCCGCTTGGAGATTACTGGCTTCAGCTTTCCATTCCAAGTTACGGGATTCACGGCACAAATAAACCATATAGCGTTGGCAGGAGGATAAGCTCGGGCTGCATCAGGCTCTATCCTGAGGACATTGAGGAACTCTTTGAGTATGCAAGGGTCAGGACCCCCGTGAAGATAATAAATGAACCCATAAAGGCGGCAATACATGAAGACGCGGTTTATATCGAAATACACCCTAATGGATTGAGCGGTGAGGAACTGGCGGCCAAGGCCCTTAAACAACTAAGCGGGAAAGACCTGTTCAGGTATGTCAACCAACAACTGCTTAAGTCAGCGATTGACAACCCAACAGGCCTTCCCACCAAAATCTCCAGATAAGAGACGTCCTTTTACTCGGTCTTCTTCTCTTCGGCCTTCTTCTCAGCTTTCTCGGCCTTCTTCTCGGCTTTCTTCTCGGCCTTCTTGGACTTCATATGCTTGTGGTGATGGTGATGGCGCTCGTGGCCGCTCGTCTTTTCTAATGACTTGTCGAACGACTTTGAACATACTGCTGCTGCTCTTTCCGCTTTTTTAGCGGCTTCTTCTGCCCTGTCAGCGGCTGAACTTGCCTTAGCGGCTGAGTCTGCTGCCTTCATAGCTGAGTCATGTGCGCTTGACGCGGCCTTCTCACACGACATTTTTGCGTCCTCGGCTGCCTTTAACGAGTTCTGCAAGAGCGCCTTATCCTCCTGCTTCAACTCGGCGGTGCACCCAAACGCAACCAGCGATAGGGCCAGAAACAATACGGCAAATACCCTCATGTCTAAACCTCCTGTAGTGTTTGTAATATTCCGTTTTGATAAAACGGTTTCCTCTATGCCCATCCTGACTCTCTCATTCAAATACCTATACATTCTCATGCTTCCAGTACTATATTATAATAGACTCACGCAAATCAAGTTATTTCTTATCAATTGTCTCTTGTTTTTTTAGGGGAGGAGCATTTCACTCCTCCCCTAAAACATAGTGGGGTATTACTTAGGCGCTACGATTTCCCAGTTCGTATCTGAAAGCGTGGGAAGTGTTACCATATCTATTACATAGGTTCCGTTCATCAACCATATAATGTTTTGGCCGGAGGTCTTGTGCCGCCATATTATGTCTGTCATACCGTCGCCGTTGAAGTCTCCCGTGCCCACTATGGCCCAGTCGGTGTCTGCCAGCGTCGGAAGGTACTCCGCGTTGGTCATGCTCTCTCCACTCATGTGCCACAGGGCGTTATAACCGTAGAGTGAGTGGCGCCAGAGGATTTCGGTATTGCCGTCGCCGTAAAAATCCCCTGTGCCGACTATCGTCCAGTTAGGGTCGCTCATTGCCGGCAGCAAAACCATCGAGGTTACTGTCGAGTTCTTTATTTTCCATTTGGCGTTATATCCGGCAGTGTTGTTTCTCCAATAGACGAGCGTGTTGTTGTCGCTGTCCATATCACCGGCCGACACTATTGTCCAGTTCACATCTGCAACGCTACCCAGCGTAGAGGCGCCGCTTAATACTGAACCGTTGTACTGCCATGTAACCGTGTTACCGGTCATTTGATTTTGCCAGAGGATCCCTGTTTTGTTGTCCTGGTTGAAGTGCCCGGCTCCGGCAATCGTCCATGATGGGTCGCTGACGGTATCAAGTAGTTTAGTGTCTTTCAAGGTCGTGCCGTTCATCAGCCAAACCGCGTCATACCCATAGACCTTGTTTCTCCACAGGATGTCGGTGTTGCCGTCGCCGTCGAAGTCGAATTTGCTTTGCCTGAGTTTTTTGCCACCGTCGAACTTGACGGTAACGGTACTGTCGGTGCTCATCGAAAGGCCGCACATAGTGTTAATGACCGAATCGCATCCAGACCATGCGTTAAATGTCGAGCCTGAGCTTGGCGTTGCCGTCAGAGTTATCTGCGAGCTGGAGCTATAGCTTGAGGTGCCGGTGTTGCCGGTCCATGTGATGGTGCCTGCTGATGCGGTAACTGTGCCTGAGCCGGTACCGGATTTTACTATCGTCAGGGTATGTGTGGTTGTGTTGTTGTCTGAACTAAACGTGGCGGTTACGAATTTTGAGGATGACATTAACACATAACATCCGTTTCCACTTGTCGTATCGCAGCCCGTCCAGCCCGCGAATGTCGAACCCGAAGCTGCCTTGGCCGTTAGAGATACTCCCGTTGCTGAGAGGTATGACCCGGTACCCGTATTGCCATTGCCGTTCCACGTTATATTGTCCGGGTTGGCTGTAACGGTTCCAGAACCAGAGCCTGCCTTCGTAACGGTAAGCGTGTTAATGACCTGAGCATCCTGGGTTACTGTAAATGTCTGTCCAACGATAGACATTGTCCCCGTGCGGGATGTCGTGCCGGTATTTGCCGAGACTGAGTAAGTTACCGTATTGTTGCCGGTAAACGATGTGGGCGATGTTATCGTTATCCAGCTTACGTTAGCTACCGCTGACCACGAACAAAGGATATTCGAAGCCGTAACGCCTACACTTCCATTGCCGCCGGTATACGTATAACTCGCGCTTGAAGACGCCAGCGCGTATGTTGATGGACACACACCTGTAAATGTAGCGGCTACCGCCTTAGTCCCCGTCATAGAAACGGTGCAATAATTCCCGCCGCTTGAATCGCAGCCAGACCAGCCATTGGTAAAATACGAACCTGAATCTGGTGTTGCCGTAAGCACTACCGATGTGCCTGAGGTAAACGAATACGAACACGTCGAGCCGCAGCTTATTCCCGTGGGATTACTGGTTATTGTCCCTGTTGCTGTGCTTGAGACTTTTGATACGGACAAAGTATATGTCCCAACACTAAACGAAGCCGTAACGCTCTTAGCCGTCGACATAAGGGTGGTACATACATTGTTATTTGTACCGCTTGTGGAATCACAACCCGACCAACTCGTAAACTGCGAACCGGAATCTGGAGTTGCCGTGAGATTGACGACAGTGTTTGTGGCATACGACGCCGTGCCGCTAGTGCCGCTCCATGATAACGTCCCATAATCGGCGGTTACAGTGCCGGAACCCGTGCCGGATTTCGTGACGGTAAGGGTATATGATGGAGTTAAGGTAAATGTAGCCGTTACACTTTTAGCCGATGACATTGAAACGGTGCATTGGCTGCCGCTTGTGGAATCACAGCCTGACCAGCTTGTAAATGTTGAGCCGGAGGCCGCCGTTGCCGCAAGCACTACCGATGTGCCTGATGTGTATGACGCCGTCCCTGTGCTCCCGCTCCATGTGATTGTCCCCGAATCGGCGGTTACAGTGCCTGAACCTGTGCCGGATTTCGTGACGGTAAGGGTATATGATGGAGTTAAGGTAAATGTAGCCGTTACACTTTTAGCCGATGACATTGAAACGGTGCATTGGCTGCCGCTTGTGGAATCACAGCCTGACCAGCTTGTAAATGTTGAGCCGGAGGCCGCCGTTGCCGCAAGCACTACCGATGTGCCTGATGTGTATGACGCCGTCCCTGTGCTCCCGCTCCATGTGATTGTCCCCGAATCGGCGGTTACAGTGCCGGAACCCGTGCCGGATTTCGTGACGGTAAGGGTATATGATGGAGTTAAGGTAAATGTAGCCGTTACACTTTTAGCCGATGACATTGAAACGGTGCATTGGCTGCCGCTTGTGGAATCACAGCCTGACCAGCTTGTAAATGTTGAGCCGGAGGCCGCCGTTGCCGCAAGCACTACCGATGTGCCTGATGTGTATGACGCCGTCCCTGTGCTCCCGCTCCATGTGATTGTCCCCGAATCGGCGGTTACAGTGCCTGAGCCTGTGCCGGATTTTGTGACGCTTAAAGTATAACTGGTAGCGCCGTCCCAAACGTCAGAATCCCACACGAGTGAGTCCCAGTTACCGCTTGCTGCCCAGACAAAAGAGGGCGCAAATGTGAACATAAACAAGAATATCCACATTTTCATTTGAGTTCCTCTGCTTTTGTACCCTCGTTCCGAATGTGAATAGTGCTGCAGTGCTTTCATCATGGAATTATCTCCGCCCAACTGATAGTGGAAGTGTAAACGATAGTGATGGGATGCCTGTTACGGATGTGTCGTTGGGCAGTGCCGGTAAGGCTATTACTGTATGAGAACCATTACTACAGCCATTGAAATAATCACTACTATAAGTTATCGTGGCAGGTAATACATTCTTCGCTGCATAATAAAGATGCCCGGAACCGTCCGATACTACCGTACCGCTAAAATTAGACCCATCAATATAGGCCGTTCCAGTACAATTGTCTGAAGAAAAATATATATATTGTGAACGAACCTGACCCCTATTACCAGGGGGATCCATGACAAGTTCAAATAGATATCCGTTGGAATTTAAGACCATCGCCATCGCGTCGCTACTTCCTACAAATGACCCAACCTCATTCCCATTACCATCCTTAAGGACAATATTCCCATAATTTACATAAGCAAAATTGGCGTTAACTTCGCTTGATTTTGCGGTTTGGCCTGATGAGAACGTATATGGCGGGTTGGCGTATGCTGTTGAAGTTAAAATAACGAAATACAGGATTATTATAGTGGTAGTATTACAGCGCTGTTTAAATGAACCTGATACGAACAACTTAATAAACTCAGAGATACTTTTCATGGTATGTCCCCCGTATATACGTATTATAGGCTGAAACAGCCTTTTTGTAAGCAACACTATTTATCAATACTAAATATGAAGTGCCCATGCACTCATTGAATAATTAGTGCTTTATTAAAGCAGAAGTAATAATATAATGTCAATGGTTTATTCTTATAAAATAATACGTTACGATGTTACATAAATGTAACAAAAATGCAACAAAAACGTTACCTAAAGTAAACGTTTGCTGTAAGCGGTATTATTGCGAGGCATTAGTTAACTTCTTATAATATATGGAGAATATCGCATATCAACTATTGGCTGTCGGTTGAAAAGTTATTGGTGCCTGAAAGGGACTTTTTATTGAATGGCGCTATTGAATGGCGCTAATGAAAGACTGGATTGTCGCTCGGAGGCGGGAATGACAGAGGGTGGGGTTGGCAGGGCATTTGACTTTCGGGCAGCATTATATTTATAATAAACACTACGTTACCAGAAATTCATAGAGAGAGGTGCTGACATGGCCAGACCGATAAAAGAAACACCGACCTTGACAGGGAAAGACGCAAAGCGTTTTTTAGAGAAGATGGCGCAGGTTGACAAGCGAAGGCTCTCAAAGGAAGAGTACGACAAGTTGATGGCAGATTATGAAGAAATTAAGAAGCTAACCATGTTTTGAGCGAATACCCCTACATCATAAGATTACCCGCCGATTATCTAACCGTTGTCAAAATCCAATTGACGGACGTACCTGCTTTATGATACAATCACTGTAAGCGAAGGAGAGAAATTCATGAATAAAGTGGTTCATGCGGCGATGTTAATATTGCTATTTTCCGCGGTATTCCCTTCGTGGGTATTCGCGCAAGGCTCGTCTTTCACCCAGCAAGACAGAGAAAGGCTAACCCGTCTTGAAGAAAGACTAATTCGCCTCGAAGACGGTTTAAAGGCTACCAACCAGCGCCTTGACGACGGTTTAAAGGCCACCAACCAGCGCATAGACGATTTAAATCTTAGAATGAACGATGGGTTTAACGCTATAAATCACCGATTGAACGACTTATTCGGTCTAATGTATGTACTGATAGGCGGGATGCTTACGTTAGTAGGTTTTGTCTTATGGGATAGGCGTACCACGATTGCACCGGTTGTTAGAAAAAACAGGGAACTTGAAGAGAGGGGAGAGAAAATCGAAAAGGCATTAAGGGAACTCGCCCTAAAAGACCCTAACGCAGCCGAGGCGCTAAAACACGTCGGCCTATAGTTTAGTATCTCACTCCGCTACAAATAATTGTCTCCACCCGGCTTGATGGATTAAGGGTAAATGCACGATTCCCCTGTGCGAAAGTTCGGTAAGCGTCAAGAAAACCCCATCTTTACAGTGGGGGTAGCAGATGTCATAATG
>NZ_JBJUSG010000085.1:0-16886 GCF_046044395.1 Candidatus Magnetominusculus dajiuhuensis
CACTGCCCAGCGCTACGACCACAGCCCCCCACCTCAAAAAAAAGGGGGGGGGCTGCTTTACTATTGTGACACAGTCTGCAAGCCGGAATGACAAAAATAAGGGGGGCAATTTCTAATGCGATTGCCTTAGCCCTGCATATCTCCATTTGTTATAAGACAATCCCTTTGTGCTATAATGAAGCTGGTTGTGTTAATATGGCATATAAAGATTTGAGTGATTTTATAAGGACGCTGGAAAAGAAGGCCCTGCTCAGGCGCGTGAAGGCAGGGGTTGACCCTGTGCTTGAGATTGCCGCAATCAATGATAGAATAGTGAAACAGGGTGGGGCGGCGCTATTGTTTGAGCACTGCAAGGGTTCTGAGTTTGCCTGTGCGGTCAACCTCTTCGGTTCCTATGAGAGGATGTGCCTCGCCCTCGGCGTTGAGTCAATTGATTCAATAGGGAAGGAAATAGTCGAATTCTTAGAGCCTGAAATCCCCACTAATTTTATTTCTAAGCTCAGGGCACTGCCGATGTTAAAACGCCTTGCCGATTTTTTCCCTTCATACGTCAGGCACGGGCAGTGTAAAGATGTGATAATAAGAGATAATCCGTCTCTGTTTGCCTTGCCTATCTTAAAGACATGGCCAGAAGATGGCGGCAGGTTTATTACCCTGCCTATGGTGTTCACCAAAGACCCTGAGACCGGTGAGAGAAACTGCGGCATGTACAGGATGCAGGTCTATGACGATACCACAACGGGGATGCACTGGCATATGCACAAAGACGGCGCAAGGCACTACAAAAAAGCTGAAAAACTGGGAAGGCGCCTCGATGTGGCCGTCGTCATCGGCGCAGACCCGGCAACGCTTTATACCGCTACCGCACCGCTTCCAGAAGGTATAGACGAGATGCTCTTCGCGGGATTTTTAAGGAAATCTCCTGTTGAGCTTATTAAGTGTGAAACCGTAGCCCTTGAAGTCCCCGCTAATGCCGAGTTCGTACTTGAAGGGTATGTCGAGCCGTTTGAACGTAGGACAGAGGGTCCGTTTGGCGACCATACCGGATATTACTCCTTAGCCGACGAGTTCCCCGTCTTTCATCTTACATGTATCACGCACAGAAAAAATGCTATTTATCCGGCCACTATCGTAGGGAAGCCTCCTATGGAGGATTGTTTTATAGCAAAGGCGACAGAGAGGATTTTCCTGCCGCTACTAAGAAAACAACTTCCCGAAATTATTGATATGAACCTGCCCCTTGAGGGCGTGTTTCATAACATAGCCCTTATCTCAATAGATAAGCGTTACCCCGGCCACGCCAGAAAGGTGATGTATGCCCTCTGGGGTATGGGACAGATGAGTTTTACCAAGATGATTGTCATTGTGGACAAGTGGGTGGACGTTCAAAACCCCTCAGAAGTCGTCTGGAGGATAGGAAACAATGTTGACCCCAAAAGAGATACCGTAATTGTTGAAGGACCGCTGGATGTTCTTGAACATGCCTCCGCAATACCAGCCTACGGCGGCAAGATTGGCATAGACGCCACAAAAAAACTTGCCTCCGAAGGGTTTACGCGAAATTGGCCTGATGACATAGCGATGTCTGCTGAAATCATCGCCCTCGTCAATAAGCGCTGGCCTGAGTATGGTTTATAAAAGATGAAAGATGAGATGAAAGAATTAAAGGATTAAAGGATTAACGACGAAGGGGGAGTAACTCCCCCTTCACCCCGTATTCTCGCCCACGCTTTGTCTATTGATTTCCACCTGCCGCTCGCTGGCGGCTTCCAGAACTCCGGCTGTCATGGGTCGAAAAATGTGTCCAGCCAAAATGTTGCACTTGCTGTCTTAATCGTGATAGAATCAACAATTGGATATTTTACCGTCGCGCTCGCGCCACGAGTAAAAAAACACGGGAGGTAGTTTTATTTGGAACTATTCAGGCTTACAATAGCAGAAGCGGCAGGGCTTATTTCTAAGAATGAATTGACCCCCCTGGCCCTCACAGAGTCAGTTATGGGCAGGATTGGGGCGCTTGACAGCCGCGTCGGAGCATACATAACCGTCACAAAAGATATTGCAATGGAACAAGCCGGGCGTTTATCGGCAGGCAGCGGCAACAGCCCCCTCCACGGTATCCCAATAGCCATCAAAGACAACATGTGCGTTAAGGGTGTGCGTACAACATGCGCCTCTAAGATACTTGAGAATTTCATTCCCCCATACGAAAGCACCGTAACGACTAAACTTCAGGAGGCCGGATATTGTCTCACCGGAAAGACCAACCTCGATGAGTTTGCCATGGGCTCATCAACAGAGAACTCCGGGTTTTTTACGACGAAAAACCCGTGGGACGTCACTCGTGCCCCCGGCGGCAGCAGCGGTGGTTCGGCGGCAGCCGTGGCGGCCGATATGTGCATCGCCGCCATTGGCTCAGACACCGGCGGGTCAATCCGCCAGCCCGCATCGTTTTGCGGCGTCGTAGGACTTAAACCCACATACGGCCTCGTATCAAGGTTCGGCCTCGTGGCCTTTGCCTCGTCACTTGACCAGATTGGCCCTATTACTAAGACAGTGGAGGACGCTGCAATCGTGTTAAACGCGATTGCCGGCGGTGACAACAGAGACTCAACCTCAGCCCACAACGCCATCCCCGATTACACTGCGGTTATGTCCGGGAATTTGCAGGGTATTAAATTGCATGGCCTTAAAATAGGCATACCGGAGGAGTATTTCATTGATGGCATGGACAGAGAGGTAGAGGTGGCTGTAAGGGCTGCGATAGAGGAGATGCGGCGGCTTGGTGCCGAGGTTGTCTCTATCAAATTGCCTCACACGGCCTACGCGGTGGCCGCTTATTATATCATCGCCACAAGTGAGGCAAGCTCCAATCTGGCACGGTACGACGGCGTAAAGTACGGCATGAGGGTCAGTGGCAGCGACCTTATCAGCACGTACATGGAGACGCGCGCTAAGGGATTCGGGCAAGAGGTCAAAAGGAGGATAATGCTTGGGACATACGCCCTTTCCTCAGGTTATTATGACGCGTACTATAAGAAGGCTCAACAGGTTCGGACACTTATAAAGAGGGATTTTGACGAGGCGTTTAAGCGTGTTGACGTTATTGCCACGCCCACATCGCCAACGACCGCGTTTAAGATTGGCGAAAAGGCCGATGACCCCCTCCAGATGTACCTAAGCGATATTTTTACCATATCAGTAAATCTCGCCGGAGTACCGGCAATATCCATCCCCTGTGGCTTTGACTCAGGCGGTCTGCCCATAGGGCTTCAACTGATAGGGAGGCATTTCGACGAAGCGGCGATATTAAAGGCTGGCCACGCATACGAACGCGCCGTCGGTTGGTATGAGAGGAGGCCGTCTATATGAAAATCGTTAACGATTATGAAACGGTTATAGGGCTGGAGATTCATGCCCAAATGAAGACACAATCGAAGATGTTCTGCGGTTGCCCGACGCGCTTCGGCGAAGAGCCGAACACGCAGACCTGCCCGGTATGTATAGGAATGCCCGGCGTGCTGCCGGTGATAAATAAGCTCGCGCTTGAGTTTACGATAAAGACGGGGGTTGCGCTGGGATGCAAAATATCGCCATTCAGCCGGTTTGCCCGCAAGAATTACTTTTATCCCGACCTCCCCAAAGGCTATCAGGTAAGCCAGTATGAGCTGCCCATCTGCGAAGGGGGCTTTGTTATGCTGAATGTGGATGACGATGAAGGACAAAGGCGTATAAACCTGACGAGGATTCACATGGAGGAGGATGCTGGCAAAAATATACACGAAGGGGCGGGCAGCTTTAGTTATGTGGATTTAAACCGCGCCGGAGTGCCGCTGATGGAGATAGTGTCAGAACCGGACATCAAAACTCCAAAGGAGGCGGCTGCCTATGTGCGTAAGATCAGGACGATATTAAGATACCTTGATGTATGCGACGGCAATATGGATGAGGGATCTCTGCGCTGCGACGCCAACGTATCACTAAGGCCGCAGGGCGTGAAAGAGCTTGGTGTAAAGACGGAAATAAAGAATATCAACTCTTTTAAATTCATAGAAAAAGCGCTGGAGTATGAAATTCAAAGGCAGACGCGCGTACTCAACGAAGGTGGGCGTATTATACAGGAGACAAGGCTCTGGAACACGACAACCGGCACGACCGAATCCATGCGCTCAAAGGAAGAGGCGCACGACTATAGATATTTCCCTGAGCCAGACCTCGTGCCGCTCATGGTTGATGAGGGCTGGATAGCACAGATAAGAAAAGAAATCCCTGAGCTGCCTGATGAGAAGGTACGACGATATATTGAAGACTACAAGCTGCCTGCCTATGACGCCGACTTGCTGGCAGCCGAAAGGCATACCGCCGCATGGTTTGAACAGACGGTAGGTCTGGGTGCCAACCCCAAAGACGTAAGCAACTGGATGATGGGCGAGATGATGAGGCTGTTAAACGAAAAGGGTTTGGCCATTGAGGCGTCTCCGCTTAGGCCTGAACACCTGCACGGGCTGATACAACTCATAAACAACGGCACGATTAATCTAAAGACCGCTAAAATCGTCTTTGAGGACATGTTTAACACCGGCAAGTCGGCAGAGGAAGTGGTAAAAGAAAAAGGGCTTGTGCAGATTTCTGACGTGGGTGAGCTTGAGAAAACCGTAGCGGCGGTCATTGCGGAAAACCCCAACGAGACAGCCCGCTACAAGGCCGGTGAGACAAAGCTGACGGGATTTTTCGTAGGCGAGGTAATGAAGAAAACAAAGGGAAAGGCCAACCCAAAGGCCGTCAACGAGATACTAAAAAGGTTGCTTTTATGAGCGCTAACGGCGGCGAATTACTCGATATGGTCACACCCGAAGGGCAGGTAATCGGGCAGGCCAGACGCAGCGAAGCCCACGGCAACAATAAGCTGCTCCATCGTGTCGTGCATGTGTTCGTATTTAATGTTGAGGGAAAGCTCCTGCTGCAGAAGCGTTCGATGGCAAAGGACGTGGCCCCCGGCGTGTGGGACACCTCAGTGGGCGGGCATGTGGACCTGGGGGAGACGATAGAGGCGGCGGTATTTCGTGAGATGGAGGAGGAGCTGGGGATAACAATGCCTGTCCCTGAAGGGTGGGGCGAGGGTCCGCCGTGCAGTTGCGCCGCACCACGATTTATGTACAAGTACATTCACTCAAATCAAATAGAATCAGAACTCGTGCATTCATACTCTTACATACACAATGGAGAGATAGTTTTTAATACCGATGAGATAGATGAGGTTCGGTACTGGGATTTAGACGAGATAAAAGATACCCTCGGCAAGGGGATTTTAAGCGGCAATTTTGAACACGAGTTCGCCAGTTATCTAAACTGGTCGGGGCGATAGACGCTGAAAATGCGAAGATGGCTGCTGATTGTCCTGTGTGCGGTGCTTGTCGTTTGCCTCTGGAAGTATTATGGCTCAGAGAAAGCGCCCGAGGATGCCGCGGTTGAGCCCCAACCGCAGAAGACTATCGCACCCATTGCTGAGGCACACCCGCCGCCGCCCAACACACCCATCGCTGAGGCGCTCCAGCAGATTAACAACTCCCGGAGTTCCCACGGCCTGCCGCCCGTGAATCTTGATGACACGGCGTCAAGGGCAGCCCAGAGACACTGTGAGGCAATGGCCGCGGAGGACTTCTTTGGTCATATTGGACTAAACGGTTCACGCCCGTTCCACCGCTATAATCTTGATGAGGGCGGTGATGGGCATATCGCTGAAAATGTCTGCCTCTTTAAGAGTTCCACGGCAATTGCGACAGACCAGACGACCGTTACCGGCCTTGCAATAAAGGGACACGGCATGTTTATGGCCGAGCTGCCGCCCGATGACGGCCACAGGCGTAATATTCTCGAAAAACGGCACAATTATATCGGCATAGGGGCATTCGTTAAAGATGGGAACTATACATACTGTGAAGAGTTTTTAGATAAATATATAGAAATATCAGGCCCGTCGCAAAAGACTATCCCACTTGGGGATGACCTCGTATTCACAGGCAGGGTAATAGAGCCGGGTCAGTATGGCCTGTACATGGTATCTGTAACGCATGACGCGGCATTAATCCCACCAGCCAATCCAAAATCGCAACCGACATCATACAAGGACGCTGGTGCGGAGAAGATGGTCATCCTGCCCCCATGGGATTTCAACAAAGACGGCAGACACTTTGATGTGAGAAGCGGCGAATTTTCCATATCCATAAAAATGCAAAAAAAAGGATACTACTACATCGTATTTTATTTAAAAGAAGACCCGTCGTCTATCCCATACGCGGGTGGCAGCGCACGCGTGTCCACAGAGGACGGTTTTGCCGGTGGCGCGCAGGTTATCAGGGTGATTTAAGGGCGCACATAGTCTTCAGCCGGAGTACTGAAGCCGCCAACGGGCGGCAGCCGGAAATCAATAGATAAAGCGTGGACGAAATTTACGGGGTGAAGGGGGGGTTACCCCCCCTTCGTCGTTAATCCTCTTTCGGTATATTCCTTGGCAGCAATACCTTGACTGCGGTGCCTTCGCCCTCAGTGCTTTCTATTTCTAACCTGCCGTTGTGGTCTTTAATGATGCCATAACTTATGGACAGGCCTAGTCCGGTTCCCTGGCCTACTTCTTTTGTCGTAAAAAACGGCTCAAGCGCCCTTTCCTTTATAGTTGGAGACATCCCTATCCCGTTATCGCTTACTACGACGGCCACAGGGCTATTTTCGTCGTCTTGCGTGACGGTGATTTTCAGGCACTTATTGTAATTTGCGCAGTCGGGGTCTTTTATTGCCTTAATCAGTCTGGATTTTTCGTTCATCGCGTCTCTGGCGTTAGTTATCAGGTTTATCCACACCTGCTCAAGCCGAAAAGGTTCGCCTGAAATCCTTGTCGAGGAAGAAGGGAATTCCTTAACGACCTCTATTTCATGCAGCCTGAGCTGCTCATCCAGAAGACTGAACGCGCTGTCAAGCGTATCTACGACATTGACTTCTGTAAATTTCAATGTGTCCTGCCTTGAGAATGTCCTTATGTGCTGGATTATCTTTGCCATCCTCTTTACTGACGTCTCTATGTCGTTCAGGCCGGATTCTATCTCTATTCGTGTCAATCTGTCCCTTTCGAGCATTTTACGAAAACTCTTGGCAACGAGGGCTATGCCGCCCAGAGGCTGGTTCATCTCATGGGCAATGCCGGCTGACATCTCTCCAAGTGTGGTTAGTTTCGACGTATGAAAGAGTTTTGCCTGAATATTATCAAGCTCAGATGAGCGCTCCTGTATCCTTCTCTCAAGTTCTTCGTGCATCTTTGTTATAATCTCGTGGGATATTTTAAGCTCCCTGTTTCTGTACAGGCGGGTTCGGTTGAGGTTTATCCTTTCTATGGCCTTATTGACTGAAAGAAGCAACTCGTCAAGATTGATGGGCTTGGTTATATAATCAGCCGCCCCTGCCCTAAGCGACTTAACCGCGTATTCATTGTCCTTAAGGCCGGTTAATATGATGCACTCGATATCCTTGTAGTAACTCTTTGCCCGCTCTAAAACCTCAATGCCGTCCATGTCGCCCATTCGTATATCCGTAATGACCACGTCTATTTTATTGAACTCAATAATTTCAAGGCCGTCGCGACCGCTTGATGCCGTAAAAACCTCAAAGTCCTCCTTCTTAAAAAATATTCCCAGCCTTCTGACAACCAGCTCGTCATCGTCTATTATTAATATGGAGGTGCTGCTGATAAGCATATCTTTTTCGGAGAGTTTCTCTTGCGCCCTGCCAAGGGCAGCGTGAAATTCCTCCATGTTGAAGGGTTTTTCTATATAGTCAATTGCGCCTGACCTCAGTGACGAAACGGCCAAATCAAGATTTCCATAGCCGGTCATTACTATAAGTTCACACTCTGGCCTCATCCCCTTTAATTTCTTAAGTAGCTTGATGCCATCAATGTCGGGAAGGTTTATGTCTATAATGGCGATACTCACGTCGCCGCGGCCCAGCGCCTCAACCGCCGACTTGCCGTCTGCCGCCGTAACGACATTATAAAACCCCCTTGATATCTCCTTCTCTAATTGCTCCCTGATTATCCTGTCGTCATCAACAATGAGCACTGTTGTCTTATTTGAAGTCACACTGACCTTTCGCCGCGAACGGCAATCAGAACATAACTGTCCCTCACATCCCCTACAATCGTAATCAGGGTAAGGGTAAGGGATGAGTAATCACCCGTTTTCATGATTTCTATGTTGCCAGGTGCCTCATAAAGC
This sequence comes from Candidatus Magnetominusculus dajiuhuensis, assembly GCF_046044395.1. Lineage (NCBI taxonomy): Bacteria > Pseudomonadati > Nitrospirota > Nitrospiria > Nitrospirales > Nitrospiraceae > Candidatus Magnetominusculus > Candidatus Magnetominusculus dajiuhuensis. The sequence goes on from NZ_JBJUSG010000085.1 coordinate 8,265, forward strand.
CTGTCCATCGTCCCTGTCAATTGCGGCAACGTAAGTTCATTTACCCCCATTTTTTTCATACTCTCTATCATATGCTCATCTAACTTATCGCAGCGGCCCCCTAATATGGACGAGAGGGATTTGTTGACATAAACTATGTTGAAATCCCTCTTTATCACCATGATTGACGTAGGGATGGCGTCTAAAAGTCTTTGGGCGAAGTCCGTCGCTTGTTTTAAGACCGAATTGTGCAGGTTGATTATTATTTCCTGCTCGGCGGTTACCTGGGCGATTATCTGTCTGGCAAGCTCAAGCTCACGATTGCGGTATTTTAATGCCCTGTCAAGGCGCAGTTTCTCTAATGCCTTTTCCACCGACATTAACAACTGGTCAATGTCAACGGGTTTTTTTATAAAATTTATCGCCCCGTCGCGCAGCGCCTGTATAGCGCTCTCCTCGTCGCCGTATCCCGTGAAGACTATCGCCTCGAAATCTCTGTTCATCTCCCTCATTTTATGCAAGGCCACAAGTCCGTTCATCACGGGCATTGTAATGTCTGTGATGACGATGTCTATTTTAGCAAGTCCAAACGTCCTGACCGCGTCCTCACCGTTTTCGGCCTCAATAACCATCCAGTTTTCCTTTGCCAGTACTCTGGCAAGGCGCTTGCGTGGCAGCTCCTCGTCTTCAACCAGGAGTATTATAGGCTGAACAAAGTGCTCGTCCCGTGCGACTACTCTTTCTCTGGCCCTTCCAAGGGTCATGCTGAGGGCCTCAAGGTCAATCGGTTTTTTTAAATAGTCAAGGACGCCCTCACGAAGGGCCATCACGGCGGTATCGGTCTCCCCATAGCCGGTAAACAGGATTACATCGGTATCAGGCGACAGACGTTTTATCGTAGTGATGACCTCCATCCCGTCAATGCCCGGTATCTTCATGTCAGTTAAAACTATGTCCGGCTTTTCTGAACGAAACAACTCAATGCCGGTGTGGCCGTCCGCGGCCTGGATTACATCAAACCTCTCCTTTTGAATATACTTCGCCAGTTGCTTTCTGACCACCTCATCGTCTTCGATTAGCAGAACCTTATGCAGTAACATATCTTTCTCCCTCCATTGTTGGCAGCATTATCCTGAATATCGTTCCTTTGCCGACGGTGCTTTCCACTGATATTATACCGCCGTGTTCTTCTATTATCTTTTTTGAGACCGAAAGGCCAAGCCCCGTACCCTTGCCGGGGGCGTTTGTGGTAAAAAATGGCTGAAATATCTTGTCTTTAATGGCGTCAGGGACGCCTGCCCCTGTGTCTCCTATCTCTATCACAACCTTATCAGGGGGCAGCGGATACGTACTTATCGTTAGATGTTTTTCCCCCTTTTGGTCGTCTCTCATGGCATTTCTGGCATTGGTTATCAGGTTAATAAACACCTGCTCAAGCCGTATAACATCGCCCTTTACCTGCGGTAGTTCCTGGGCCAGATTCTTTGTTATTATTATCCCGATATTTTTTAATTGCTGGTCTAACAGTTTAAAAGGCTCTTCCACTACTGTGTTTATGTCCAGTATTTCTGTGTTCATGGCCTCGGTGCGGCGCGTAAAAACCCTCATGTGGTCAATGATTGCCGCCATTTTATCAACTTGCTTGACGATGTCAGAAAGGTCTGTAACAAGTTCTTGGGGGTCGTGCCGGTCTTTTTGTATATCTTTTAATATAGATTGGCAGACTATTTTTATGCCGTTTAGGGGTTGGTTCAGCTCGTGGGCAATTCCCGCGGTAAGCTCGCCTAAGGCCGAGAGCTTTGCCGACTGGATCAACTGTGCCGTGGCCTCCTTTAATTCATTATTAATCCTCTCCAACTCCTCTGCCCGTGCCTCAAGCTGCGCCTTCGCAACAATAATCTCATCAAACAGGCCGTGAAATCTCTGCTCTAAGACCATGAGTTGATCCCCCGCCAGTGAGCCGGGCGGCTCTATCCCAAGGTGTTCTTTTGAGACAGTTGACACATAGTTATCAAGCATCTTGATGCGCGTAGTGATATAGAGCATAATAACGATAAAGGCCAGTAAGAGGGTGGCGGCGCTGATAATGCTAAAACGCTTGCTGCCGGACTGTACCTTTTCCCTGAGGACACTAACGTCGCTCAGGGGGATTAACGAGGCAAACATCAGGTAGAGTTCGTTCTCGCCATAGTCCAAAAAAGACTTGCCACCAAAAATAAAATTATTATTCAGGTCTTCAAGTTTCCTCTCTGTTGTCAGCAACTCCGGCCTGTTGATTGCAATTATGGTATGGTCTTTGGCGTCGGCCAGCACTACGGTTCTCCTGTCTGAGAGCGCCCCCATTGTGTGTTGGAGTAAATCATTGTTTATGCGATGGGCAATGACGAGGACTGCGGCCTTGTTGCCGGTGGAGTCTTTCACGTTCTCGGAGGCAAGGATATAGTTTATGCCGTCAAGGGCGGTCATGCGGGATTGCTCCTGAGGCAGCCGCAATTGCTCCAAATTACTAAACACGCCGGGCAGCGGGGTGGCTGTTTCATTATACACCTCTCTTAGCCTTCCCTCTGCGTCATAGAGCACTGCGTACTCGATTCCAACGTAATACTTTAGAACCGAAGCCCTTGGCAGCCACGGAGGTATGTCCTGTTCTTCGTATGTTTTAATAGTCTGGCCGCTTTCCCATGCCACGTTCTTTACATAGGCCGCCATGGAGCAGGTGTTTGCCAACGCACCGGCGGCGCGCTGATAACCCAAAAAATAATTGTCGAAAATCTGTCTGTTTTCGCTGCTTTGCCCGTCCAATCTTTCAGTTAGCTGGGCGTTAAACTGCTCCCTCAGCATTCTTCCATGCAGGTGATTAATCACGGCGCCAAGTACAAGAGCCATGACTAACATGATGGCGGCTATCTTCAGCGTGAGCGAGATGTTGCCAAACACGCCAGAGGTGCGTTTATCTATTGAGTTCATCTGTTTTGTTCCACCTCTATTTTATTCATATTCGACAATCCCACTCTGCGACAAAAAATTGTCTCGATGACCCCCCAAATGCCTCCTCCCTGCTTACCTTGCCGTCATTCCGGCTTGTCCGGAATCTGTCTCTACACATCCTCAAAGCAAGGAAGATTCCGGACAAGCCGGAATGACAGACTAAAGAATGACAGACTAAGGGTAACTTCACTATGGACAAGGGTAACTTCACTATGGACAAGGGTGAATTCAGTGTGGACATTTACACACCCTCCGCCTTCAACTTCTTAAAACATATCCTATACACAGTCCCTGAGGCCGTGTCTATTGTAATAGTCCCCTTCAGCTTTTTTGTGGCGAGGTCATGTACTAAGCGCATACCAAGCGAGCGTGATTTTGTCATATCGAAATCACTGGGGATACCAGCGCCGTTGTCTCCGACTGTCAGGACATAATTATCGTCATCATCTTTGTTAAAACTTATAAAAATCCCGCCGTCTGACCTGCCCACGAAGGCATACTTCATCGAATTGGAGACTATCTCGTTGATTATCAGCCCGCAGGGAATCGCAATATCTAAAGTGACAGTTTTGGTATTCATCTCCAGTCTCAGCGTAGGTGACGCCGAGGTCAGTTCATATGATTCAATAAGCTCGGTAGAAAGCTCACGAACATATTCGTCAAAATCCAAAGAAGATAAATCCACCGACTGGTAGAGCTTATCATGAATAGACGCCATCGCCCTAATTCGGTTATAGCTGTCTCTGAAGACATTCAGCATAGTCCTATCGGTTATGTTTTCTGACTGGAGGCTCAGCAGGCTGGTAATTATCTGAAAATTATTTTTAACCCTGTGGTGAATCTCCCTGAGGAGCGTTTCCTTGTATTCTGAGGACTTGCGCCATTCATTCATCTTGTGCTTGTAGAGGGCCATCTTTATCATTATGTGCATCTCTTTATCTGTGGATGGTTTAACCAGATAGCCGTAGGGTTCGGTTATCTTCGCGCGCTCAAGCAGTGCCTCGTCGGCGTAGGCGGTCATGAAGACTACGGGTATCTCAAACCGTCTGGCAATTTCAGCGGCGGTATCTATGCCATCCATAGCGCCCTGAATCGCTATGTCCATCAATATCAAATCAGGCCTGTCTGTCCCGGCCTTGCTGATAGCCTGCTCAGAAGACGGCACAACCGCACTGACGATATAGCCCAATTTCTCCAGCTTCCTCGCCAGATTTAACGCGATTATCCCCTCGTCCTCTACTACCTGAATCCTCGCTTCCTGCACCTTCGCTTCCTGAACCATAGTTATCAGCACCCCTTTGTCGTCCACGGTTTTCCTCTTCATATTATTATACAGAAATGCTTCATATTATTGTCAGATTCGTTTCTTATATTGTAATTCCTTAAAGAACAACTTAAACTCCATCCCGTGGTTTGAGTTCATTTCAATCTTCCCTCCGAGCTGATACTCCCCCAATGTCCTTATCAGCTTTAATCCAAGTGAAGTGGATTTGTTTATGTCAAAGCCATCGGGGATACCTGCGCCATTATCCCTGACGGTTAGTTCATAGGACTTCTGCCCAAGGTCTTTCAGTGAGATATGGAGCGTGCCTGACTTCGTTTCCTTAAAGGCGTGCTTTAGGGAATTTGTTATAAGTTCGTTTATTATCAGACAACACGGGATAGCTGTGTCCAGCCCGATGAAAATATCTTTGTTGATATCTATGTCAACAGACACCGCGGCTGGGTCAACACTGCGTGAGCCAAGGATGTCAGTTACAAGGTCGTTCGTGTATTCACTGAAATTAATCTGAGAAAGGTTGTCGTTTTGATATAATAGTTTATGCACAAGGGCCATTGAGCGTATCCTGTTTTTCATCTCGTTGTACATATCTATGACCTTCTGGTCTTCAATGTCCTCAATATGAAGCTCCATGAGGCTTGAGATTATCTCCATGTTGTTTTTGACCCTGTGATGGATTTCCCGCAGCAAAAGGGTTTTTTCCTCAAGTGACGCCTTAATATTATCCTCATTGACTTTCCTCTGTGTAATATCCTGAAACCTGTGAATGGTGCCTTTAAACTCGTCTTCTTCATTGAATATAGGAGACGCCGTAACCTCGAAATACATGTTAAGTCCCTGATTATAAATCTCTTTCGCACATGATTTCTTGCTTCCACGGCTTATCATGTTAAGACATTGGGATATGTCTGCCTCTAAACAGCCGAACATCTCATAACATGGTTTTTTGTTGAGTTCGTCCGCCGTGTAACCGAAAGTATCGGTGAATGCCTTATTAGTCCTGACTATGTTAAAGTCTTCGTCATGAATGGAAAGACAATCGTTTACGCAGTTAAATGTTTCTTCCCACTCATCTACGTTCTTTTTGAGTTCCCTGACGTATGAATCAATTTTGACCTGCATTCCTTGTTTTTCTAACGCCTTGTCTATTTCTATCTTAAGTTCGTCGTAGTCAATGGGTTTTTGGATATAGGCAAACGCGCCTTCTTTCATCGCCTCAATGGCCGTATCCACGCCCCCGTGGCCGGTCATAAAGATTACCTCAGTAATCTTGTTCTTCGCTTTTACGCGTTTTAAGACATCTATGCCGTCCATCCCGGGCATTTTAATATCGGAGATGACGAGATCGGGGTTTTCAGCGTCGAATATTTTAATGCCCCCTGTGCCGCAATCAGCAACATAGACTTCAAAGTCATCAAGCAGCAGAAGGCTCCTCAGCCTGTCCCTGATGATTACCTCATCGTCTATAACTAATATCTTCGCCATATGAGAAGCAGGAACCCGCAGAGGCAGCGTCCCCGTTTGACCTCCCGCACAAGTAACCCTGTCATTCCTGCGAAAGCAGAAATCCAGTCTTTCGGAAAATGGCGTAAGGACTGGATTCCAGCTCGTAGGCTGGAATGACAGACTCTAAAAAACTTTACTTCAGGGGCTACTTCCCCTGTACTTCGACATCTTTAGTCGTGGGTTTAGGGGCTTCTTTTAACACCTCGTTGAAATTACCCTTAAGCACCTGGACATCGGCGGGTTTATCAATTTCCTTTTTGACACGAAAGAAGACCATCCCGCAGTACTGCTCACCGGCTGACGGGAACGCGCTGCCGGGGTTAGAGAAACTCGTATCCCTGGGGGATGTCGCGTTACAATCGGTATACCAGGAATAGGCATTTGACGACAACGCTGAAAAGACAGCAAGACAACACAGCGATATGATAATTATTTTTTTCATTCAGCCACCTCCATACTTGCGATAAACCATCATTCTTATGATAAACTATTTTATGGAAATAAACAAGCCAAAGGCAATCATGTTGGTCTGTAAATGAAAAATATTATCATGCGATGGTTTAATCTTAGGGTTGTTCTGCTGTATCTGGCTGTTTGCCTTATTGCGGCATGGCTCACCTTTACTACTACAAAGGAAACCGAGCTGCAAATCCTGAAGAGAGAAACGATGGAACGTGTGACATTATTCGATCGTTATATTAAGGCTGCTATAGACAGTTATAGTGTTTACGCACAGGTATTATCGAAAAGTATCCGAATTTCGGATTTTTGTCATCATCCTGACCCTGACAAGATTAAGGCCATGAATGAATACCTGTCAGACTTTAATGATTCAATTGGAGCCTTTGTAACCTATATAATGAATAAAGACGGCCTTACAATTGCCTCAAGCAATTATAAGACCCCCAAATCGTTAATTGGCAGCAATTTTGGCTTCAGGGAATATTTTAAGAAGGCCATTAAGGGACAGGGCAACAGTTATATTGCCATCGGCGCTATGACTAATATTCCCGGGTATTATACCGCTTATCCCATCAGACATGGCGATAATATAACCGGCGTATTTGTTATCAAATATAATTTGGATATTTTTCAGGCAAAAAAACTTGAAATCGAAGGGATATTGCTTATGGAAGATAAAAACGATGTGATTTTTGCCTCTAATGACGACAGGTACTTATTCCACACTATGGGTAAACTGCCGGAGGAAACCTTGCGGCAAATCAAAGACAGCCGGCAATATTTGTCGGAACCGTTGCCACCTTTGCCGATAGTAAAATCTGTGAATGAAGATAATGCAACCATCGTTACCCTTCGCTGGAAGGACGCTAAAGATAATAAATACAAGGACGTCAGTTATATTATGAAAGAGCTGTATAATAATAAAGATGATTGGCATATATGTATGCTTGCCGGATTAGATAAAGTAAACAAAGAAATCCGAGAGAATATCTTATACGTACTTTTGTCGGTAACCATAATATTTCTTGTCGCCTTACTCATTTCACTTATGGCGCTGGACATAAAACAGAGAAAGGAATACGAAAAAACAATAATAAAAATAAATGAAGGACTTGAAGCAAAGGTAATAGAAAGAACTCAGGAGTTACAAACAAATATAGATCAATTGTCATTATTAGAGCGGACGCTATATGCAAGTGAATATAAATATCGCCAGCTCGTGGAGCTTTCTCAGGAGGGCGTCTGGGTTATTGATAAAGATGGCATTACCACATTTGTTAATCAGGCAATGGCAGATATGCTTGGCTACACGGGTGAGGAGATGGTAGGAGTGCCGTTTTTAGACTTTATGGACGATAAGACGAAGGCCATAGCGAAAGATAGCATAAATAACAAAATTCAATTAGGGGAAAGAGACCGCGTGGAAATTACACACCTGCATAAGAATGGCGAGGGGGTCAATGTCATTGTCTCCGCGTCGCCCTTTATGGATGAACAAGGAAATCATATTGGGTCTTTTGCCGTTATATCAGATATTACTAAACTAAAAGAAACAGAGAATAGATTAAGGAAATCCCTCGCTGAACAGGAGGTGCTGCTGAGGGAGCTGCATCATCGCGTGAAGAACAATCTGCAGGTGATCGCGGGGCTTGTGGGGCTTCAGATAAACCATGTTGAAGATGCGCAGTCTAAGGGCGCGCTCAAGGATACCCAGAACAGGATACAATCAATTGCGTTGGTTCATGAAAGACTTTATAACACGGGGAATCTTTCTGAGGTTAGTATTAAGGAATACATTTTAAGCCTTGTAACTGCAATGTTCACATTTTTTAACGCTGATAAGGATAAGATTGACCTAAGATTTGATGTTGAAGATATTAACGTTGAAATTGATGTTGTGATTCCATGTGGATTGATAATAAACGAGCTTTTTACAAATATATTAAAATACGCCTTCAAGGGCAGAGACTCCGGTGAAATTACAATCAAGCTCAACGTGTTAGAGACGGACGAGCTTGAACTAATCGTAGGCGACAACGGCGTGGGCCTGCCTGAGGGTATAGAGATAGGAAAGACTAAGAGTCTGGGCTTGAAGGTAGTGTCAATACTGGTTAAGCAGCTCAGGGGGAGTTTGGAGATTGACAGAGCGGGTGGGACAACGTTTGTTTTGAGGTTTAAGAAGTGAGGTTTAAGAAATAAAGATTGACAGGGCAAACGCATTAGAAATTGCCTCTCTTATTTTTGTCACCTCTCTTATTTTTGTCATTCCGGCTTGTCCGGAATCGATCCTTATGCCTCAGAATATGCACAGTCATTATGAAACTCCCACTAAAGGGAAGATTCCGGACAACAGACTGTGTCACAATAGTAAAGCAGCCCCCCCCCCTTTTTTTTTTGAGGTGGGG
>NZ_JBJUSG010000086.1:0-16869 GCF_046044395.1 Candidatus Magnetominusculus dajiuhuensis
CATTGCAACTTCCCATGAGAACTTGTTTTATCCGTCAGAACAAATTTACCGTGATGAATTAACGCTTGCAAATAATATCACGTTGTTATATTATTAGCGGTGGTCAAAAGGCACTGCTTTGTCGGATGGGCGAGTGGTTGAGCGAGGCAGGGGTGATAGTTGAGGTGTATAGCGCGGGAAACAGGAAGGGCTGTCAGTTTTGCTGAGCATACATATTGTATCGTAAAGTACGGAGGTAACCCGATATGCAAAAGATATATATGGATTCAATGGGCAAATTGAAGAGTGAAATGGATAGGGCAGGGAATTCCTGTTTTATTGCATACGCGAAGGTTGTAACTCTGGCCGTTATGAACATGAGATATGAAAAAATAGCCTTTAATAAGGGTTTAAATGACCATCCTTATGTTCTGACCAAAGAATTAATTGAGGACGCGCTTACCATGTTTAACGCTATGTGCGACGCGTCTTTTATAGAGTCCGGCAAAACGGCGAAAAAACTCAAAAGCCGCGACAAGGAAGAGAAGCATCGCTTGTTATTCAATGAGATATGGGATAAATATAATTCGGAAGAGTTCGAAGGTTATGTTGACCGGTACGTTTATAGAATAAATGTGAATAACCTGGCCGATTTGATAAAGGACAAGAGCTGTGTGGATTTAGGCTGCGGCAATGGGGTGTTTTGTTTTGCCCTGTTGAAGTGCGGCGCGAGATATGCCGCCGGTATAGATTTTGGAGATGACAGCATTCAGTATGCGAAGGCGGTGGCAAATGAAAAGAATCTGGATGAGCGGACGCATTTTGTAACCTCCTCTGTATATATAACGCCGTATGAAGATAATTCGTTTGATTTTGCCATTCAAAACGGCGTGTTTCACCACCTCAAAGATTATGAACAAGCGATAATGGAAACAAGAAGGATACTAAAACCTGGCGGGTGGTTTTGGTATTATACTGACGGGGAAGGTGGAATAAGTTATGATTTATGGGATACATCTGTGGAAATATTGAGGGACGTGCCGAGCGATTTTGTTGAAGACATTTTAGAATCAATGAATGTGAGCCGAAATAAAATCGTTCACTTAACAGACGGGCTAAATGCCACGTACGCCCATACTTCGTGGGACAAGATTACGTCGGTGTTGTCAAGGCATGGGTTTGGCGATTTCAAGAGACTGACCGGCGGTTTCGATACCGATTTTGATTTGGATAAGATTCAGGCTGACCCCTACGGCAAAGATAAATTCGGAGAGGGAGATTTGAGGATTCTTTGCCGGTTAATGGAAAAATGAATTTGCGGTATAGCGGGAATTAAATGAGCTTTGAACTGAGAGGAGATATTAGTGAAGATTGCCATTATTAACCCCTCGCTGAGACCGGAATCGAAGAGGAGGCAACTTCCCGTAGGGCTTGCCTATATACTTACGGCCATAAAGAGGGCGGGGTTTGATTTCGATTTGATAGATATGGATATTAACCTCATTACGATGTCACAGTTGGAGGAGATTTTATCGGAAAACACCTATGACGTGTGTGCCCTTGGGTGTATCGTTACCGGGTTTAGGTTCGCAAGGCAGATAGCCGAAATCGCAAAGAAGATTAATCCCATGACTGTTGTTATTGCCGGCAACTCCCTCGTTACTTCGATTCCGGAGTTGCTCCTTAATAACACAGCGTTTGACATAGGTGTGATGTCCGAGGGGGATGTTACCATCGTGGAGCTGTTACAGGCCATCGGTAATAAGCAGCCACTGTCAGGCGTAAAGGGCATAGTGTATAAGGAAAATGGCGAGGTCGTTTTCACGGCTGAGCGCCCGGCAATTGCCAATTTGGATGAGATTGGTTTTCCAGACTGGCGTATATTTGATCTTGAAAAATACGAAGAGTACTCATATGTAAATGTAAACGTATCAGATGCCGGGATGAATGCCGGAAATGTGCTGTCATATCCTCTGAATTCTGCAAGGGGCTGCCCACACAGATGTGGCTTTTGTTATCATGTATTTAAAGGGAAAAAATACAGGAAATATTCAAAGCACGCGATAATGGACGAAATCAAGCGCCTGCATTTTGAGTACGGCTGTAATTATGTGTCTTTTTGGGACGAGTTGACCTTTGCCAACATTCAAAGCGTCAGGGATATGATAGATGGATTCAGCAAGCTGGACTTCAGGATAGGATGGGAGTGTCCAACCAGAGGCGACCTGTTTAAAAAAGAACACGTTGGCCTGATAAAGGACCTAAAGGCGGTTGGCTGCGACAATATATCGTTTTCACTTGAGAATGCCAGCGAGGAAATCCTCACCGCCATGAATAAGAAACTAAACGTGGCTCAGTTCATTGAGCAGGCGAAGGCGTTGTGGGAAGGTGGCTGTGTCCCGCTTACATCTGTTGTCTTTGGCTACCCGCAGGAGACGCCTGAAAGTATTCGAAAAACCATTGAAGTATGTGAGGAGTGTAACATATTCCCCAGCGTAGGGTTTCTCCTGCCTCTGCCGGCCACGCCGATATATGAGTGGGCGAAGGAGAAAGGCTATATTACAGACGAGGCGGCATACCTTAGCAGAATTGGGGACAGACAGGACTTCCACATCAATCTGACGCAAATGTCAGACGAGCAGTACGTAGGCACAGTGACGAGTTCCCTTGAGGCACTTGCAAAGAAAATGGGATTAGAATTCGATTCGGTTTTTAAGACGGTTAGATATGTGAAGCCAAAAATAATGGTTCGCTGATGTGACAGGTGTGGGCAATAAGAAGGCGCTGATATTACATACGGTTTCAGATGCGCGCCACTGCGTGAGCAACGCCCTCTACAAAGGCCGCCTCCTGTTTTGTACCCGCTCAGGCGTTGAAGTCTTTTTCAAAGAAACTCTTTCATTGCAATGCCGGTGTCTCAGTAGTTTTTTTTCTGATGAGGACATCTTTCGTCTTAAGGACAGCGCCTCAAAAGAAGTTGATAATATCTTGGATTGTCTTGATAAACATATCTCGTCAGTATTAAACGCGCGGTATGGCCTTAATATGAACTACTTCAGGTGCCTTTACTCTTACAACGGTAAATACCAATATCTGGGGTATTTAATTTTATATGAAGCAATAAAAAGAATATCGGAGCAATTCGATTTGTCGGAGGTTGTCTGTTATGATTATAAGTTTAATGAGTTTATCAAGACTGATACGTCTTTTAAGGATATCCTTTCTCTGCACAATGGCAGCGTTAATACAAAAGTCATAACCTATCCCAAGACAGTTGAATCCGGAAGCGGTATAACACTCACAAATATCCTAAAAAGAATAAGACAGAGACCCTTATACGTCCTTGGGGTGCTGTTGCGCGGACTTACGGCGGAGCTGCGTTACAGACGATTTTCAAAGGACAAAAAGACCATCTTGTTGTATGGACACCTATATGAGCTGGATTTTTTGATAAACAGCCTCAATAAATACAATATCATATCCTATGACTACAACAGCGGCGTACCAGTTGGATTCAGGCACAAGGAATACATTTCTGACGTGAGCGTTGATTATAGCGACATGACAGATATTGAAGGCCACACGGCAAAGATTGTCCTGAGCGATTTTAAATATGACTTCAATATGAATATCAGCAAGTACCTCAACGCCGTCCTGCTGCTTAGAGATATACAAAAGAAACACCCTGTTTCATTAGCAATATGGGGCAATGGCCCTACGCATGGGGTTAAGGCATTTATCATTGAATATCTAAAGTCTGAAGGTATAACAATACTTGGGGCGCAGCACGGCTGTCTTTTTGGCGATTCCTATGTGCCGTGGCACTTTGACGCCGAATTATGCAGGTGCACTAAGTTCATAAGCTACGGCTTTACGGAGGAAGACCTGAGAAGGCTATACCCGCTCAAAGGTCGTCACGCGGAGATTATTCCCCTCGGCAAGACAAAACTCCCTAAGCTAAAGAAGCCCTCAATTGACATCCTGTTTCCCATAACAAACAGTTTATCCATACTTGAAGGAGGTATGGACAGAACCCCGCCTCACGAGCTGACAGAAAGGCAGATAGATATTCTTGAATATTTAAACGGCCTGAAGGATCTTAAAATATATATAAAACCCTTTATGAATTCAACCTATGACAACTGCGCGGTAATTCCGGTGTTGAAAAAAATGAGCAACCTGACAGTCGTTTACGATATGGTTTTATTAGAGTTTCTTGAGAAATATCAACCGGCGGCCATAGTAATGGAGTTGCCCTCGCAACCGCTTTTTGAGGTCTTACACATGGATGCGGAGATATTTCTCATGAATTGCGAGATGCATCCATATGAAGAGCAGGCCCTCTGTGAGCTAAAAAAGCGTGTACACTTTGCATATGACACAGGGGAATTACTATCCATGTTAGAACTATATGTAAGCGGCAAGCTCGAAAAAAAGCGTAATCAGACCTTTTTCCATCACTATGTCCGCAAAGAAAATACAAAGGAAAACATCTTCAAACTAATTAACAGTCTGTGTGAAGGCCAGAGATAAAGTGCCACAGACTGCCGCCGATTCGTTTAATAAGAGATATTTCTACAAACTAACGACAAACTTTGTCGGCCTTCTTATTGGCCTTGTATCGCAGACGATTATACCGAGGTCTCTTGGGCCGGGGGCCTATGGTGATTTCAATTATCTGACGAATTTTTTCAGCCAGATGATCTCGTTTCTGGAGTTAAACACATCAACGGGATATTTCACGATGCTATCGAAAAATCCGAAGGACTCGCAGTTGGTACGTTTTTATATGTTATTTGGCATGGTGGTCTGCCTTGCCGTGTTTTTTGTCGTGGGCACCGCCCATATAACCTCTCTCCATAAGTATATATGGCCTGGCGAACAGATAGGCTACATATATTTGGCTGCGGTCTTTGGGCTTTTCACGTGGACGTCACAGATATTCAGCCAAATGGCAGACGCATATGGCCTGACCGTTGCCGGGGAAAAGGCGAAGATGTTTCAGCGGCTATTGGGATTGCCCATTTTAGTATTGTTATTTATTGCGGGCAGATTAAATCTGTTCAGCTTTTTTTTATATAACTACGTGTTATTTATATTCCTCATGGCGTCCCTGATATTTATAATGAAAGGGGGCGGTTTTTCATTGTTTAAAAGGACGGGGTTAACGGCGGGGCGCGCCAGACACTATGCCCGGCAATCCTATGCGTACAGCCACCCACTGTTTGTTAGTGGTTTGATAGGGATGGTCGCGAATCTTTTTGATATGTGGCTTTTGCAGGTCTTTGGTGGAAGCGCGCAGCAGGGATTTTACGGACTCTCATCGCAGATAGGCACCCTGTGTTTCCTGTTTACCGGGGCGATGACGCCGCTTCTGATGAGGGAATTTTCCATCGTCCACGCCGAGGCCGACACTGAGCGAATGAAGTGGCTCTTCGAGAAATACATACCGATGATGTTTTCGATAGCGGCGTTTTTTTCGTGTTTTATATCGGTAAACGCGGCGAAGGTTATTCACATATTCGGTGGCCAACAATATAGCGCCGCACTTTGGGCAGTCTCTGTTATGGCCTTTTATCCAATTCATCAGACCTATGGCCAGTTAGTAGGCTCTGTGTATTATGCGATGGGAAAAACCGCCCTATACAGAAATATCGGAATCCTTGTAAGCGCCGCCGGAGTGCCCGTGTCGTTTTTTTTGATGGCGTCGCCCGCGTATCTCGGATTCGGCGCGGGGGCCCTGGGATTAGCCGTTAAGATGGTTGCCATAAACATAATCAGCGTCAACGCGCTGCTTTTTTTTATAGCAAAACCGATAGGAATATCTTTTGTCCGCTACCTGAGGCATCAGGTGCTCTGTGTCGGCTTTATGGTTGTAACGGCATTGGCGTCGGCATTGATAGTTAACCAGATGGCGGGGGACAGCCTTGTCATTGGATTTCTCATCTCTGGCGTTATCTATACGCTTGCCACCTGTGTATTCGTCATGTACATGCCGTCAGTGGCGGGGCTAAAGAGAGAGGATATTCAAAAAGTACTTAAAACTCTCAGGCTGCAATAACAGCGGATATTATGCTACTATATCTGAGGAGGGACGGCTATTGATAGTTGCTGTGTTGATGGGCAGGAAGGGCAGCAAGGGCTTTCCGGGCAAGAATCTGCATCCGGTGTTTGGCAGACCGCTTGCATGGTATCCGATGAGGGCCGCCGCTGACGCACCTGAAATAGATAAGACATATATATCCACTGACGATGAGAAGCTTATGGCCCTGGCTGAGGAAAACTCTGTCGGGGTAATCGTGAGGCCACCGGAGCTTTGCAGCGACTCAGCCCTCGGTGAACACGTGTACCAGCACGCCTATGGCGTTGTCAGGCAGCTCAACCCCTGCGAAGAGATAGAACTTATAGTCCTGCTCATGTGCAACGCCCCAACCGTAACCGCCGCAATAATTTCAGAGGGCATAAAGGTGCTGCGGGCAAATTCGGAGTATGACTCTGCGGTAAGCGTATCAAGATACAACATGTGGAGCCCGCTTCGCGCCCGAAAGATTGACGCAGACGGCCTTCTTAAACCCTTTGTCCCTTTTGAGACATTTGGAGAGCCAAAGACGCTCAACTGCGACAGGGACTCTCAGGGGGATGTATGGTTTGCCGACATGGGGGTTTCCATTGTGCGCCCTCGCTGTCTGGATAATCTTGACGATGGCCTGCTGCCACAGAAGTGGATGGGGCAAAAAATCTACCCGCTTCAGCAGTGGGGCGGTTGCGACATTGACTACGAATGGCAGATACCGATGGTGGTGTATTGGCTTAAAAAGCATGGGATGTAAGGAGTGATATAAAAATGCCGAAACCAACCGATGTGCTGCATCACGATATATCCGGCGAGAATATACTTGTTCGCTGCGATGAGAGGTTTTTGGAATATCGCAGGAAATGGGAAGAAAACCCAAAGACGCTCACCGTTGGCGGCTTTCCACTGCATCTCGACATCGAAACCACAAGCGTGTGCAACCTCCGGTGTCCCTTTTGCAGGGCAACGGATTTAAGGCCGGATATAAAGGGCGGCTTTATGTCCTGGGATACGGTGAAAAAAATACTGGATGAGGCAGGGGAAAACGGTCTCTATGCCTGCAAGTTTAATTTCAGAGGCGAACCGCTGCTGCATAAAGACATCTGCAAATTTATTAGATACGCAAAGGAAAAGGGGCTTGTAGACGTTTTTTTTAACACAAACGGCACACTCCTGACGCACGACACGGCCAGGGGGTTGATAGAAAGCGGTCTTGACAGACTCACGGTGTCCTTTGAGGGTTTTGAAAAAGAGATGTACGAAAAAAGCCGCGTAGGGGCAAGGTTTGAGGATGTCGTAAAGAATGTCGAAGGATTGAGAGATTTAAAATTGCGGCTTGGCTCAAAAACGCCTAAGGTACGGCTACAGGCCGTCCTTATTCCTGAACTAAGAGGACGGCTGGATGAGTTCACCGCCTTTTGGAAGGACAAGGTTGACCAGGTATCGTATAATGAAATGCTGGATAATACGCCGGGCACGATTAGCCCCCCTGTGTCGTTGCCGCCGTGTCCGTTTCACTATCAAAGATTGACGATATTATGGGATGGTACAATAACCGCGTGTCCGTATGACCATTACGGCAGGCTGGCCATGGGCAATGTCAATAATGTCTCAATAAAAGAGGCATGGACATCGTTACTGCAACCGCTTAGAAAACTCCACAAGGAGTGCCGCGCGCACGAAATTCAGGCGTGCGCGGAATGTCCCCAGAGAATAAGCGGGCTATATTGAAGCCTGAAATGTTAAGCGATACAGACCCCATAGTGGCCGATTTTTTGAGAGGCATCGCCTCCCTGAAAGGCCAGATAATGGAAATATATCTATTCGGTTCGCGAACCCGCTCTGATTGGCGGCCTGACTCGGATTACGATATATTGATTGTTGTCGAAAAAAAGGACAGGGCAATAAAAGATAAACTCTATGACTCTGTGATGGACATATTATTGGAAACAGGAAAACTGGTATCCCTGAAGATATTTCAAACGAATGAATTTGTGAGATTAAAATCTATTCCAACGCCGTTTATGGAAAATGTTATGAGAGAAGGTATCAGGCTTGAATTACACGGATAGGGAATTAATAAAGGGATACGTTCAAAAGGCCGGGAAAAAGCTGGAGGTTGCCAAAAGGCTCTTTGCAAACGGCGACTATGAAGACTCCGTATCCCGCGCATACTATGCAGTGTACCATGCGGCACAAGGGCTTCTCTTAACCGAAGGAGAGCGCGCAAGCACACACAAAGGTGTGCTGACCCTGTTCAGCCTTTTGTTTGTAAAGACCGGCAGGTTTAAAAAGAACTTAGGCAAATATTTGTCGAATTTAAAGGACGACAGAGAAAACGGCGACTATGAGATTTTCTCGTTTATCGACGAAGAAACAGCCGAAACGGCACTCAATGAGGCCGAGGAGTTTATTAAAGAAACCATCGCATACTTACAGAAATCGGCGTTATTAGATTAAAATCATATGATGCAAAATACACCCGCAGACAAAAATGATTATCGGGAATATTCTCTCACATGAGGGTATTAATTGTCTACGATTCATACACTAAAACTAATAAACTAAGCGGCATTGTAGCATCTGATAATGTTTACCTGTTCGCGTTACAATCAAAAAAACAAATAACAGAATCATATGTAAGTATGCTGAGGGACTCTCAATGCGGCGTAGAGATTATAAATACATCTAAGACTGTAAACGACTCAGCCGGGGGTATCAGACAGAGCTATATACGATTTGTTGCTGAGCTGCCATATAAGATTCAACACAAAAATAATAATCTAAAAGAGATATTCTCTATTGATAAATATGCCTCATTGTGGTGGTTCAGCCTTATTGCGGAAAAAAGCACCTATAAATCTGACATATTAACAAGGCTTGCCCAGTTGGACGCGATAACAGAAACGATAAAGCTCTATAATATAGAAAAAATTATTCTAATCAGCAGTTGTAACAAGCTCACTACCGCAATAACAGAATACGCCATAGGAAAGTCCATCCTGATAAATCACACGCTTCCCCATAAGCGCCTTAACAGTATTGCCACTAAAATTATAATCATCGTTAGACAATTAATAAGCCTTTTGCATTACTTTATTTATAGCTTCTGTAATGCGACAACAATCAGGAAGGAATTCGCAAATATTCAAAGAACGCATTCAGATGATAACTCACTAATGTTAATAACTTATTATCCAAACCTGGATATATCGGCGGCAAAAGAAGGCCGTTTCACAGACAAAAACTATATGCGGCTGCAAAGCAGACTGGCAGAAGAGGGCAACTCCGTCACAATGATAGCAATCTATGTGGAAAACAACGCGATCACCAGAAGGGAGGCCATACGCTATGCAAAGACATTTATAACACACGGATATCGCATATATTTTCTTGATGAGTTCACAACGCCGCGGATTCAGCTCGGCTCTCTTGTGGCTGTTTTGTTCAGCGCCATAAAATTTATCCTGTTAGAAAAGAAGATTAAAGAGGCGCATGTCATCAAAGATTATAATATATACGCGTTACTCAAAGATGACTGGCATAGCTCATTTATGGGCGCAACCTGCTACAAAGGCCTCGTATATTATAAGACCTTCAAAAATCTATTATCAAAATTTAAGGTGAGAAAATATCTCTATTTACTTGAGCAACAGGCATGGGAAAAGGCCTTTATTTCAGCAAAAAACGCGCTTAATCTTCAACCCGCGGTTTTAGGCAGCCAATCCGGCACGGTGTCACCAATGCTTTTTAGTTTTTTTAACGACCCGTCAGAGATACACGATACTGGCGGCTATCCCATACCAGAGCCTGACATTGTCATATGTAACGGCCAGAATTCATATAACTCCATGATGGAGTCCGGTTGGCCGCGGGAACAACTGTATATAGCAGAGGCCGTAAGATATGCCTATTTAGAAAAATATCTTGGATATGAATTTAACAAAACAGAAAAAATCGTGCTATTGGCCTGTTCTATCAGCATACACGAAAGCAGTTCGATGTTAAATGTCCTGTATGAGGCATTAAACGGCAACCCGGGCATCGAGGTGTGGATAAAACCCCATCCATTTTTGCACATAGAGGAACTGTTTAAGTACTCGGAGATAGAAATGAAGACCTGTACGTTTAAAATAAAAAATAACCCTGTCGGGGAGCTTCTCCAGCGCGCAAGGATAGTAGTGGTTGGTGAATCGAGCGTTTGTATTGAGGCCTTAGCCTTTGGTTGTGAGGTGTTTATTGTAAATTCCCCTGAGTGGATTAGTATGTCACCATTAATAAAGGTAGGAGGTTCTATGATTAAAACGGTCTCATCGGCAGATGAGTTACAACAAAACGTCCAAAGAATATTTATTGAAAACTATGACGCGGCAGAACGTAAGACAGAGATAAAAAGGATAATAAATGAATTTTTTTACTTTAGTGATTCGGTGGATAGTGTCCAAAGATTTTATGATTTAGTAAGTAAGTGACATATCGTAAAGTCTCTGGATTATTGAGCGCAGCCATGCGAAAAGGCTCCCCAAGGCCTGCAAATCCCGCCAGGTGGACTTGTTTACACATCTGTTGACAAATACCCTGTGAGACTGGTAGAGTAGTCCATCCTTAGTGAAGAGCTCAAATGATGCAAATTAAATCTCATATCAGTGACCTTTATAGGGCAAAGAATGCTGGCATATCAAGAAAAGGTATGCTCCGGCTTGATATGAATGAGGCCTTTGCGGCGCTGCCCGACGATTTCGTAGCCTCGGTGTTTTCCATGATAGACTCTGATTACCTGTCAATGTACCCCGAATGCGAGGCACTGCAGGAAAAGGTTGCCCTTCATAACGGTCTGAAATCAGAAAATATCTGTCTTTCAAACGGCTCGGACGCTGCGATAAAGTACATCTTTGACGCCTTTGTGTCGCAGGGCGATAGAGTTTTGCTCACCGAGCCAACCTTTGCCATGTACCCTGTGTATTGTAAAATGTTCGGTGCCTCAGTAACGATTGTCGAGTATGAGATGGACTTGTCTTTCACGGTTGAAAAATTTTTGAAAGCGATAACGGGAGATATTAAATTAGCGGTACTTGTAAACCCAAATAACCCCACAGGAACGTTAACTCCGGCAAACGACATCGTAAGGATAATAAAAAAGGCGCGGGATTGCGGAGTCATTGCCATTGTTGACGAGGCGTATTTTCACTTTTGTAACGAGACGGTGATTGATAAAATTTCGGAATATGAAAACCTGATAGTGTTAAGGACATTTTCAAAACTTTGCGCTATGGCGGCGCTCAGGCTTGGATACGCGGCGGCGGCGGCGGGGATTATCGAGGGTCTGACAAAGGTAAAACCAACATTTGACGTAAACGGCGTTGCAGTGTTATTTGCCGAAAGGTTTCTGGATACACCGGGGCTTATGGACTCTCTATTGAAAGAATTCAAGGAAGGAAAGGCATTTTTGATAGACAAACTATCTCGTAATAGTATTGAGTTTGTTTCTGGAAACGCCAACTTTGTGCTCATAAAATGTCCTGGCAAAGCGCCGGAGACGGTCAGGGCGCTGTCAGAGAAAAACATTCTTGCAGGTGGGGGATTTAAGCAGAATACGCTTAAAGACTATATAAGAGTTACCGTTTCAAAGAAAGAGGTGATGGAGCGGTTTTTCGAAGAGTTTATAGGTATCTACAAAAAAAATAACTAAGAAAGAGGGGCAATAATGAAAATACTGTTGATATACCCGAATATAAGGGGGATGAATATGCTCCCTACGGCCATTGCTCTTTTCTCATCAATGCTGAAAGAACAAGGGCATACGGTATCGCTTTTTGACTCTACGGATTACCCAAACATAGAAGACGACGAATTCAACAGCGATAAGCTGAAAGAGAAAAATCTCAATGCCCGCCCTTTTGACGACACTCTGCTAAAAATGACCTTTAAGGACGAAGACCTGTTAGATTCATATAAAAAACATGTAGAGGCATTTTCTCCCGACCTTATTGCGATGTCAACTACCGAGGACATGTACCCGATAGGAATAAGACTGCTTGAGATTTCAGCCCCATATAAAATTCCTACTTTGGTAGGCGGAGTTTTTGCGACTTTTGCCTCCGAACTTGTCATAAACCGTCCGGAAGTGGATATGGTCTGTGTAGGGGAGGGCGAATATGTCCTGAGCGAACTATGTTCCCGCATGGACAAGGGAATGCCTTACGACGATATTCCGGGGCTTTGGGTAAAGAAAAAAGGTGAAATAAGGCGCAACCCCATGGGACAGGCCGTTGATATGAACGAAAACCCTGTGTTAGATTTATCAATATTCCCTGAGGGGCGCCTCTACAGGCCAATGCAGGGAAAGGTGTGGAGGATGTTTCCCCTTGAGACGCACCGCGGCTGCCCATACCAGTGCACATACTGTAACTCGCCGCAACAGGCCCTCAAGTACAGGGAAGAGACCGGCTCAAGATTTTTTCGCAAAAAACGGCTCGATAAGGTACGCAATGAGATAATCTTTTTTCGTGATAAACACAATGTCGAGGCGTTTTATTTTCTTGCCGATACATTTTTGGCATACTCAGAGGCCGAGTTTGACGCCTTCATAGAGATGTATTCGGAATTTAAGATCCCGTTTTGGTGCCAGACACGCCCTGAGACTATCACCTATAAGCGTGTTAAAAAACTGTCCGAGGTGGGCATGTTCAGAATGGCCGTAGGTATAGAGCATGGCAACGAGGAATTCAGAAAACGAGTTATTCACAGGAGCGTAAAGAATGAGACTATTATCAAGGCCCTCGCCACAGTTAACGATGTGGGAGTGCCATTCAGCGTAAATAACATACTCGGCTTTCCATTTGAGACGCGGGAGCTGGCATTTGATACGATAGAGCTGA
Organism: Candidatus Magnetominusculus dajiuhuensis; assembly: GCF_046044395.1. Lineage (NCBI taxonomy): Bacteria > Pseudomonadati > Nitrospirota > Nitrospiria > Nitrospirales > Nitrospiraceae > Candidatus Magnetominusculus > Candidatus Magnetominusculus dajiuhuensis. Next base: position 12,931 of record NZ_JBJUSG010000086.1, read on the forward strand.
ACCGGCATATATACTCCGATAACATGAACGCCTATTCGTTCAGCCCCTTCCACGGTACCCCACTCAGAAAAATCGCCGAACAACAGGGCTATATCGAGCCAGGCACAATAGCCCGTTCAGTAACGAGACCTACGATGTTGAACATGCCGCAGTTCCCGCCGCAGCAAATAGAGGGCGTCAGGCGGTGCTTTGTAATATATGCAAAACTGCCCAAATCCAGATGGCCTGAGATAGAAAAGGCCGAGAAACTGACCCCCGAAGGCGACGCCATATGGGAAAAACTCAGAGATGAGGTGGCCGAGAAATATATGCCGCATGGCGACGAAGAGAAAATCACGGAATAACCACACACGCAAATGAAAAGAACTCTGCCTATGGTGGCCGCCGTGACGTTTCTCTTTTCATTGGTGCTGTTTTTGTCCGGTGGCTTTGATTATTTTGAGCTGAAGGCCTATGACATATACTGCCGGTACCTAAACCCCGCGACATCATCTGACAATATCGTTATAGTAAAGATTGACCAGCAAAGCCTTGACGCAATGAGCAAACAAGCGGTCAAGTGGCCGTGGCCCCGGCAAGTCTATGCCCCGATGGTAGAGTATATGTCAGAGGCCGACGCGGTGTTTATTGATATACTATATACAGAGTCGTCCTCCTACGGCGTGGACGACGACAAGATGTTCGCCGACGCCGTGAAGAGGGCCGACAATGTCTATATTGCCCTGTTTCTCTCCGCAGAGTCTGCAAAGCAGGTATCGGAGGCAGAAGAGGCATTTATCAGACGCATAGCTCTCAGAGACAATGCCCAAGTATTTAAGACTTTTAACTCTGCGGTACCCCCGATAGAGGAACTGATGGCGGCTGCAAAAGGTGCCGGCAACGTCAATATTTCACCGGATAAGGACGGCATTTACAGAAAAATTCCCATGTTTTTTCAACTAAGAGGGCATACCATACCGTATTTTTCGCTTGCATATCTGATCGATAAAAAGATCGCCGACATTGCCGGTGGCCGCTTGTTTGTAAGGGGTATTGAGGTGCCTGGAATAAGCCCACTGCTGAGGTATTCCACACGAAAAGACCCCTATACCACTATCCCCGCCAATGATATATTGCAGTCATATTTGTCCGTAAGCCAGTCAGAGAAACCATTGATAAACAAGGACTTCTTTAAGGGTAAGACCGTTTTCATAGGCTTGACCGCGGCGGGACTTTATGACCTGAAACCCACGCCGATTTCCTCCATCTCAACGGGGATACATATCCATGCGGCCACCTTTGATAATCTCATAAACGGCGGTTTTATCAAACATCCCGGAAAGATATACGTTGTTGTCCCCATGTTTTTTCTCTCTCTCTTTGCTGTCTTTTGTGTGCTGAGGCGCCATTCGCTCTTAAACAATATCGGGGCGCTTGCTGCGTCTGTTGTCACGGTTATTGCGGCCACGGCTGTTTTATTCAGAAATTCGATATATATTGACGTCATCCCTCTGTTGACTGCCGATGTAATGAGTTTCATTGCCGCACTGGCGTATAGTTACGCCTCTGAGGGAAAGCAGCGGCTATTTCTTAAGACGGTTTTTTCGCAGTACATGGACAAGAAGATTGCCGACCACATATTGAAGAATCCCGAGCTGCTGAGGCCGGGCGGCACCACTATGAATGTCGTAGTGTTCTTTGCCGACATCGCCGGATTTACGACAATCTCCGAGATGCAGACCGCCCAGGAGACGGCCATCATGCTTCATGGCGTGATGAGTGAACTCACAGAGGTAATCATCGGCTATGGCGGCGTGGTTGATAAATATATTGGCGACTGTATAATGGCGTTTTGGGGCGCGCCGGTAGTCTCTGAAAAGGATGAGTTAAACTCCTGCAGCGCGTCCGTAAACTGCCTCAGGGCGCTGGATAAGGTCAACAGCGAGTTTAAAGGCAAGGGATTTCCCAACATATCCCTGCGCATAGGGATGCACAAAGGCGACGTAATCGCCGGAAATATGGGCAGCAACAGGCTCTATAATTTTACCGTCATCGGTGACACCGTAAACCTCGCCTCAAGGCTTGAATCGGTAAACAAGTATTTTAAGACGAAAATAATAGTAAGCGAAGAGATACTCAGCGGCACAAACGACTTATTTCTAAGCCGCGAGCTTGCCCTCATAGAGGTTAAGGGCAAGAGCATACCGACGAAGATATTTGAGGTAATGGGTTTTATCTCAGACGCTGACAACGATAAAAAAATCCTTGCCGGGCGATACACGGACGCGATGCGCCTGTTCAAAGAGGGAAAATGGCAGGAATCAGCAGATATATTAGAGGAGCTGCTGACACTGTACCCAACAGACGGGCCGTCCGGTGTACTATTAAAGAGGGTAAAAAATCTTTTGGCGGCGGCGTCCCCCCCCTTGACAAATGATTGGATAATTGTTAAGATGACCGAGAAATGAGAAAAATCGTATTCATAATGTTGTTGCTGCTTGTCCCAGCTTTAGTGTACGGGGAGACAATGCAGGTTATAACGAAGGAAAATGCTATCAGGGCGGACTGTAATTTTTTCTCCGCCGTCAAGGCTATGGTCAAATACGCCGACGCCTTAGAGGTAGTCTCAACAAAGGGCGACTGGTATATGGTGAGTTTTGGCGGTAAGTCCGGCTGCATACACAAAAGCGCCCTTAACAAGACAGCCGTACAATTAGCTAAAACCCAGGGGGGCAGCCATGCCGCCTCAAATGAAGAGGTGTCGTTGGCTGGCAAGGGATTTAACCCGCAGGTTGAGGACGCGTATAAGAAAAAGCACCCGGATTTGGATTTTAATCTTGTCACTAAGGTTGAGGGCTTTACCGTGCCAGTTGAGAAGGTCGCAATGTTTATCAAGGCTGGGGGGCTGACTGAATAATTTTATTATGAAAAACCTGGTAACTATAACGTTGTTGGTAGCGCTTGTGGGCTGCGTACCGACGCTCTCGTCCATACCTGATACTGCCATAAAGGTTGGGACTTCTGTGTCCAAAGCGGCGAGGCCGATTGCGCCGGAAGAGGAATACTATATCGGCAGGTCTGTTGCGGCGAGGATAATGGGGTCATATAAACTTTTGAACAGCCCTGAGTTTACCACGTACATTAATCTCACGGGGCAGACGATAGCGTTTCACTCCGAGATGCCGTTCACGTATGGCGGCTATCACTTTGCTATATTGGATTCGAAGGAGATAAACGCCTTTGCGTGTCCGGGCGGGATTATATTTATCACAAAGGGCATGATAGATTTAGCGGTAAACGAGGACGAGCTTGCGGCGATACTTGCGCATGAAATAGCGCACATAAACCACAAGGACGGGCTTGGGGCGATAAAGTCGTCGCGTTGGACGGAGGCGCTGACCGTTATGGGCTCGGAGGCCGCCAGGCAATACACCCCCGGCGAGGTCTCTCAACTGCTGAATGTATTTGAGGGGTCAATAGACGATGTTGTCAAATCTCTGGTTACAAGCGGCTACTCCAAGGCGCAGGAATATGCGGCGGACGAAAGCGCGCTTGTCTATTTAAGGGCATCGGGATACAATCCGGCGGCATTGAAAGATGTCCTGAAAAATCTTCAGAGCAAGTCAACGCCCACAGGCGGCGGGGTTTTTAAGACCCATCCATCAACTGAGGACAGGATAGCAAAGGTAAACGAAAGGCTCACTGAGTACCGCGTCACAGATTTTTTCAAGATTCGCTCAAAGAGATTCTCTGAGCATTACAACGTGTTCTCCAGATAAGACGAGGGCATCCCTGAAAGTCCGCTTGTAAGACGTTATTACAAAACCATCATCCCAATCTCCGATATAGTAATGTGCACCTTTTCCCCAGAAATCGGGAATCCTTCGACAAGCTCAGGATGATTCAAGGTAAGCGTCAAGAAAACCCCATCTTTACAGTGGGGGTAGCAGATGTCATAAT
>NZ_JBJUSG010000087.1:0-16363 GCF_046044395.1 Candidatus Magnetominusculus dajiuhuensis
TGCTTTCAAAAACCCTTTTATCAATAGGTGCAAATTTCTATATCGGAGCTTGGGCCGCACGGGAACATTGACAAAACTATCCAGATATTCTACATTAGACATACGCAATTGCGATAAGCCCTGAGGAGGATGTATGAACAGCGTCGTAGAGGATATATCGGCCACAAAAAAAAGAATTACCATTGAGGCCTCCGCCATAGAAATGGAGGGAGAGGTACAAAAGTCATTAAACGAGATAAAGGATAGGACGAGGATTCCCGGCTTCAGGCAGGGCAAGGCCCCCATGTCTTTGATTGAGAAACGATATAGAAAAGATGTGGAACATAATGTGCTTGAATCTCTGATACCGCAATACTATAAGGACGCCGTCAAAGCGGCAGACCTCACACCTCTTCTACCGCCGGTTATTGAATCCCAGGACTATAAGACCAAGGGGGCATTAAAGCTGGTATGCTCTGTTGAGGTACGCCCAAGGGTTGATAGCCTGGTTTACGCGGGACTGCCGGTTAATGAGATTAACGTCGTGGTTACTGACGAGGAAGTGCAGACCCATATGAACAGGCTCTCGATGTCAAAGGCCATCTATGTGCCTGTTGAAAGATCGGTGGAGATGGAAGACCTCGTCGTGCTTGACTATACCACAGGCACAGACCCGGAGCCGAGAAAAGACCAGTTTATCAAGGTAGGCTCTGAGGCCTATCCAGAGAGTTTCTATACCGCCATAATTGGAAAAAACAGGGGCGATACCGTAGAGGCGGAGGCCATTTTTCCTCCAGAACATCTCAACTCACAGTTCAGCGGGCAGACGGTGGCTTTTCATATCACGATAAAGGACATTAAGGCCGTACAGATGCCGCCCATAGACGATGAGTTTGCCAAGGACGTAGGGTTTGACAGCCTTGAGGATTTGCGCGCACATATCAGTAAAACCCTTGTTGAAATGAAAAGAGACAAGGCGGTGAAGGCCGAAAAAGGGGATATGATAAGAAAACTGGCCGACGCGTATCAATTCGACCTTCCTGAAACGGCGCTAAAACAGGAGATAGAAAGCATCGTAAGCCAGGCAAAGACCCTTGATGCGTACAAGAATACGCCCGATGATGAGATAAAGGCGAAGTTCCACGATGACGCGGTAAGAAGTGTAAAAATAATGGTGCTGCTCGATATAATAGGAGAAAAAGAGGACGTTAAGGCCACAGAGGATGATATGAAAGAAAGGCTTATATCTATGGCCTATGCCTCGTCTATGTCGCCGGAGGCCCTGCTGCAGTATTATAACACACAAGAGGGTGCCCTTGAGAGCCTTAGATATTCGGTATTCAGAGAGAAGGTGGTTGATGCGATATACTCTAAGGCGGTTGTAACAAAAAAGGAGGAGTTGCAATGACATTTATTCCCATGGTAATAGAGCAAACCGGCAGGACAGAACGCGCCTACGATATATACTCAAGACTGTTGAAAGACAGGATAGTGTTTCTGGGCACCGCCGTTGACGATAACGTTGCCAACAGTATAATAGCACAGATGCTGTTTCTGCAAACAGAAGACCCTGAAAAGGACATCCATCTGTATATAAACTCACCGGGTGGGCTTGTGACCTCCGGCCTTGCCATATACGATACAATGCAGTACGTGCGGTGCGATATAGCGACATACTGCACGGGACAGGCCGCAAGCATGGGGGCGCTGCTTCTGGCCGCCGGCGCACATGGAAAGAGATTTGCGCTGCCCAACTCAAGGATATTAATTCATCAGCCCATGGGAGGCTTCAGCGGCCAGGCCACAGACGTGGAAATCCACGCCAAAGAGATGCTGAAAATGAAAAACACGCTCAATAAAATACTCTCCCATCACACCGGACAGCATATGGACAAAATCCACGCAGACACCGACAGGGACTATTTCATGTCCGCAGAAGAGGCTAAACTCTATGGTCTGGTTGACGAGGTTATCGCCACAATAAAAACTGCCGATGATAAATAAAAAAACTCCGGCAATCGTGCTATAATATAAGCATAGGTATTGTGTCAGCACAGTGGACACAACGGCAGTAAATTGATGAGTATGGAGAGAAAACTAATGGCGAGAAAGAAAGATGAACAGTTGAAATGTTCATTCTGCGGCAAGCAACAGGGGGAAGTAAAGAAGTTAATAGCAGGCCCCTCAGTATACATTTGTGATGAGTGTGTTGATTTATGCAACGACATAATCGCCGAGGATATGAAAATGTCCTTCACACAAAAAGGGCACAGCGGCGTACCGGCACCTGTGAAAATACATGCCTTTTTAAAGGATTATGTAATAGGCCAGGAGCTGGCCAAAAAGATAATCTCAGTTGCCGTCCACAATCACTACAAACGAATATACAGGCAGAAAGAAACCGATGTCGAACTCCAAAAGAGCAATATACTGCTTGCCGGCCCCACAGGCACTGGCAAGACGCTTCTTGCCCAAACGCTTGCGAGATACCTCGACGTGCCGTTTACAATAGCCGACGCAACTACCCTTACAGAGGCCGGTTATGTTGGCGAAGATGTAGAGAATATAATACTAAAACTCCTTCAGTCGGCAAACTTCGATATTGAAAGGGCGCAAAAGGGAATAGTCTATATAGACGAAATAGACAAGATAAGCCGGAAGTCTGACAATCCATCAATAACACGCGATGTCTCAGGTGAGGGAGTTCAACAGGCCCTGTTGAAAATTATCGAAGGCACAATAGCCAATGTCCCCCCGCAAGGCGGCAGAAAACACCCCCATCAGGAGTACCTGCAGGTGGATACCACTAATATATTATTTATCTGCGGCGGGGCGTTTAACGGCCTTGATGAGATTATCGAACAGCGTATAGGTAAAAAAACCGTAGGCTTTGGGGCGGAACTGTATAGTAAGAAAAAGAAAGAGAAGATACTGACTCTGGTAAGCCCTGAGGACCTGACCAAATATGGGTTGATTCCTGAGCTGGTCGGCAGACTGCCCGTCATAGCCACCCTTGAGGCACTCAACGAAGATGCGCTCGTACAGATTCTCGTAGAGCCGAAAAACGCCTTGACTAAGCAGTACGAAAAACTCCTGCACTTCGACAACGTAAGGCTGAAATTTACAGATAACGCCCTGCGCGCTATCGCAAAGAAGGCAATCACCAGAAAGACCGGAGCGCGCGGCCTCAGATCAATCCTTGAAGAGGTCATGCTCGACGTGATGTACGAAATCCCTTCCCAAAATGGAATCAAGGAATGTATCATCAACGAGGAGACCATCGTTAATAACGTCAAACCGCTCCTTATCTACGAAAAACAAGTAGAATCAGCATAAGTAAAGGGGGAGGGGCTACCCCCCTTCCCCTCTTTGTTTATAACCCACTTATACGCTTCCTCAACTGTAGTTCCTCAAATAAGGATATGAATTACTAAATAGGAATGAAATCTCCTGCGTCATCCTCCCAAATGCCCGTAAACTCAACAGATAGTTTCTGGCACGATGTTTGCAACGATACATAGTGCAATAAGACAGGATGTGAAAGTGCGAAGCGAGCGTAAAATATACAAATAATTTAAAAGGAGGTGTGACGGATGAAGAAAATTTTTGCGATGGTATTTTGTTTGGCAATGTTGGTGTCTTTCAGTGCCGTGTCGTTTGCGGCCGATACCGCTCCTGCAGCGGGAGCACCCGCGGTAGAAGCCCCCAAGACTGATGACGCAACTACGGTGAAGAAGGCCAAAAAAGCCAAGAAGAAGAAAAAGGCCAAAAAAGCCAAGAAAGCCGCTGAGGAAGCGCCAGCACCTGCGCCAGCCCAGTAGCCGTAATAAATAAACTAACGAACTAAAGGAGAAGACATGAAGAAACTGATGACCGTTTTAGTAGCAGCGCTGTTCGCATTATCAATGACGAGCGCGGTATTTGCAGAAGATAAGGCACCTGCTGCATCCGCATCCCCTTCCCCTGCCCCTAAGGCAGCCGAGAAGAAAGATGAGAAGAAGGCACCAGAGCATAAGGCAGCCGAGAAGAAGGACGAGAAGAAGGACGAGAAGAAAGACGAAAAGAAGGACGAGAAGAAATAACTCTCTCTCATTGTTACGCATAGAAAGGCAAGGGTTTATTAATCCTTGCCTTTTCTTATTTTCCTCTAACTCCGCTCAACACGTCCTCATCTTAGGCTCATAACATCTTAGGCGGTATTTCTATTAATGCCGCCAATAGTATAATATATCGTAGTAACGCTCAAATAAACATTAAGGAGAATGCAAATGAAAAACGTGGAAATGGCTCTTGAAGGGAATATCTTAACAATAAAAGTAGATATCTCCAAGGAATTCGGACTGTCGTCGTCAGGTAAAACCATAATTATCGCCTCTACTGAAGGAAACCAGTCTGTCACCGGGGCAGAGACGATAAAGGTCGGCCTTAACGTTTATAAAAAGAAATAGGCACCCCATACCAAGCCGCAACAACCCCCACTGAGAATCTGTCATTGCTGGAAAGCTGGTATCTCCTCTCTCATGTATATTGTCAGAGGGGTACTGTTACAGCAGCCCTGCGTGTCTCAATGCCTCTGCTATGCCTAAATCCTTAACGGCTGCTTCTCTTAACGCATGGATTATTTTAACTTCCTGCTTATCTTCCTTTAACCTTGAGAGCATTTCCTCTGATAGCCGTTCTAAAGTCAGCAGCCGTTGGCCGTACTCATCGCTTTTTCTAATAACAGGCGCAAGGGCGGTGCGTCTGTCCCATATTACCGTCGTCATCAGAACCCCCATGCCTCCAAACAGGATGCCAAAACCCCATAGCATGAACGTCATCATCTGGTCGAATCTCTTGTCCATATCTGATTTCAAAGTATCTATCCTTTTATCTACCCTTTTTTCAAGGTCATCCATTTTTTTCTCAAGTCCATCCATTCTTTTCTCTATAGAGTCCATCCTTTTCTCAATGGCGTCCATTCTTACGTCAAGCCTTATTAACCGGTCTCTGTCGTCAAGCGTGAAAGGGGTTTCCCTTACGCCGGAGGCCGCCATAGCCGCCGTGGAGAAAAACATTAATAGTACCAATGACGCTATAACTCCTTTCATAGATATATTATATCAATAAGACGGCAGACATTTCAACAAATGACACATCCGTCGGCATGGAAACGGCAGTTACGTTTTACTTTGATGGTGGATTTAGGTTATGCTATACCCCATACGATTAACGTGTTGAGTTTGCATTTAATATGCTTAGGGAATTATTCATAAAAAAATTCGCGGTCATAGACGAACTAAGGGTGGAACTCCATGAGGGTCTTAATGTGTTAACAGGGGAGACCGGGGCGGGAAAGTCCATAGTCGTTGACGCGCTAGGGCTTATTCTTGGACAGCGTGGGCAGTCTAATTTTATTAAAACGGGCGCAAAGGAGACAACGGTAGAGGCGATATTTGATGCTGTGGGCAATACTACCGCCGAAGACCTTGGAATAGATGTCTCAGGTGAGTTAATCATCCGGCGTATTGTGTCCTCCACGGGGAAAAATCGCTCCTTCGTCAATGATTCCTCTGTGGGGATTGCGACCCTCGCTGAAATCGGGGCAACCCTCGTGGATATACACAGCCAGCACGAAAACCAGAGCCTGATGTCAAAGGCCAAACAGATGCGCTTGCTCGATTCATTTGGCAAAATAGAGAACGCGGTGAAGGAATATTCAACAACACTGGCCAGATACCGCGCCTTGTCAGACGAAAAAACACGCCTCACACAAAACATTAAAGACAGGGACAAGCGCATTGAAATGCTTCGATTTCAGATAGACGAGATAGAAGCGGCTGGTCTTGATGTAAAAGAAGCAGAGGCGCTGGCAAAAGAGCGAACCGTGCTTGCCAACCTCACCACGCTGAAAGAGTTAAGCGAGAGCGCCTACGAGGTTATGCACAAAAGAGACGGGGCGATAGAAGACCAAACCGCGGTTGTCGTGGATGCCCTCCAGAGGCTGGCGAAGATAGACGAAAGCGCGGCGGAAATTCTCACAATGGCAAAGGAAATGCAATCCTATGTCAAAGAACTCTCAGTAATGCTTCGCCGCTATAAGGACAACATAGACTTTGTACCAGAGCGTCTTGATACCATTGAGACACGCCTTGAGACGATAAGAAAACTGGAAAGAAAATACGGTGATACAGTGCAGGGCATATTGGACTACAGAGACAGCGCCGCAGTGCAGTTTGATGAGCTGACGGCGATAAACGAAAAACTTGATACAACTGAAGAGGAAATAGCATCAGCGAAAAAACACCTTGAGGCCGCGGCCAGGCAAATCTCAAAGCAGAGGGCCGAAACGGCCAGACGCCTTGAGGCAGAGATAGCCGCGACACTGAAAGACCTCGCCCTGCCAAAGGCGCGCTTTGAGATATGCCTTACACTAAACAGAAACGAGGACGGCTCAATGGTGTTTTTCGGCGATGGGGCTGATTCGGTAGAGTTTTTGTTTACGGCCAACCCCGGCGAACCTCTGAGGCCATTGCAAAAGATAGCCTCCGGGGGTGAACTATCGAGGGTGATGCTTGCCTTAAAGAGTGCCTTTGCCGAATATGACGACATACCGGTGCTGGTGTTTGACGAGGTTGACGCCGGAATCGGGGGCGAGACGGCAGAGCGTGTAGCCGACAAATTAAAGGAATTATCGAAAAGACGCCAGGTATTATGTGTCACGCACCTTCCTCAGATAGCCTCAAGGGCAGACAGCCACATAAGGATACGCAAACACATAGCCGAAGACGCGGTAGCAATAACAGTAGATGCCCTGTATGGGCAGGACAGGCAGGTGGAGCTTGCGCGAATGTTAAGCGGCAGCATAACCGAAATATCGCTGGAGCACGCCCGTCAACTTCTAAAGAAAGGTGGAGAGGGTTGATGAAAGGAAAGATCGAGATAAACAGGGAACTGTGCAAGGGCTGTACGTTTTGTATAACGGCGTGTCCTAAGAAGATAATCAGATTGAGCGCAGGGTTTAACAACTCCGGATACATTCCCGCGGTTGTAGATGAGATGGAGCAGTGTACGGGCTGTGCAATGTGCGCCGAGATGTGCCCGGAGGTAGCCATAGAGGTATGGCTGGAAGAGTAAAGTGGTGCCATCCTACCGAACCAAAAAAATCACGGCGACTATCGTACCGGTAACCAGGACAATACGGCGCAGTGTTAATGGCTTAATCCACCCTGCCAACCGTCCGCCCATAACCCCTCCCGCAAGGGCGCATACGGCCATAACAGCGGCGGCAGACCAGACGACCTTCCCTGAAAACAGGAAAAAGATTGCGGCCGCAATATTAATGCTGAACGAAATCGCCTGTTTTAGGGCATTGAGACGGGTAAACGACTCTTCCACCACAAGTCCAAGCACGGCAAGCACGATAACGCTGAGGCCGGCACCGAAATAGCCCCCGTAAATGGCAGCGGGAATGATCGGCAGTATTGACCATCCCTTGTGCAGGACTGCCCCGCCGTGGCGGCCAGCGCGGCTCATCACCCACGCACGCATCCTGTCCTGAAATGCCAGCAACACCACGGCCATAAGAATAAGAAACGGCACGAGCCTTCGAAACACCTGATCATTAGTATTCAAAAGCAGCACACCACCACCTATGCCGCCAATAAGGCTTACTGGCAGCAATAACCACAGCCTTGACCACTGGCCCCGCAGTTCTTTCATCTGTGCGAACGTAGCGCCGAGATAACCGGGGCAAAGGGCAATCGTATTCGTTACATTGGCCGCAACGGCAGGGACACCGACGGCAGTAAGTATGGGGAATGTGATAAGCGTTCCCCCGCCGGCAAGTGCATTTACCGCACCTCCCAATATTGCCCCCAATCCTACGACGAGTAAATCAACCCCACTCATAACTGGCCTCCAATCCTCTGCTATCCACCTGATTTCTTAATTATATTGGTGAGGTGCGCGCGCCATCTAAAAGGTACTGCCCTTTTCTGACATCTCGCATTTTTCTGTTGTGTTAGCAGGCTGAACGCCTGATAAATCTGTTCCCGATATGTCCCTGTCTTTAGAGGAAGAAACAGCAGAATCATCAACAGCCGATATGTTTAGCTCCTGCCCCTTTGTCGGCGTTGCCACAGCCAGTCGGGGGTTGGTCTGGGGGTTGGTCTGGGGGTTGGTCTGGGGGTTGGCTACTTCCCCGCCTGGCGTATCTGGTTGCACTTCTATTCGACTTTCGGATAGATTTGCGGGTTTATTATCGCCGGAGGGTGCGCCGGTGTCTTTAACTTTTTCGATGGCCGTCTTTAGAGACTTAAGCGAGGCCGTCACATGTTTCATTTTCACGATGGCCTTAGACATGTCATCTATTTTAGTCAATTCCGGCTTATGTCTTGTTGAAGGCTGAGGCTGACTGGGGATACTAGCCTCGGCAACCGACATCTTAATAAAGTTCATTGATTCTTTTATTTTGATGGAGGGCTTTAGGGCTGGCTTCTTTGAACCTGACGATTTCAGGGCAGACCCTTTCTCAAGCGTGGCAGGCGTCTGTTCGGGCGTCCGTAGTTTGTCAGACAGCGGGGTGTTTCTAAGCATCCGGTTGTCAACTCTGTCAACAGAACGTGTCGCGGAAGTATTACTTCCCTTCGTGAAACTAAACAGCCTGGTCGAATACACTATTACAACCAAAAAGGCCAGAAAAACGAGCACATAAACTAAAGGCCGCGTGTAACCAGGCTTATGTTTCTCCAGGGAGGTGAAGGCATACGGCCTTCTGATTAAATCCGCCGCTGCCTCTGCCGCGCCGGTATTAACCCTTATGTGATTGCTGTGACCAACAACACTTGAAGCAAGCCCCTCCTCCTGAAAAATCCTTAAACCCTCTGCGCTATCCACAGACATGGATTCCAAATAGACGCGAATATACCCTTTGGTATAGACTTCGCAGGGCAACGACTGAAAGTCCTCGTCTTCCAGCGCCTTCAAATAAGACAACTTCACCATTGTCGTCGCAGAGACATCCTCTAACGACAAATTCGCCTTCTGACGGCACTTTTTGAGATAGTCTCCTATCACCACACCAACCCACCTATATTATGAATATTTTATATAATAAAGTCAAATTATTTTTTTTAGGTTGTCACAGCAAAGTAGAAATGCCCGTTGAGCCGATTATTTATGAGGGTTGTCTCGTCGTAAATGATATGAGTCAGATGAGGCACCCACGTTTTTGTGGGCACCTCATCCCGTTTTAACGCGGACCTGCTATGTTCCAGTTAGTATCGGAAACCGTATTCAGCAATTTTAAGCTTTTTATTGTCGTGCCATTCATAAACCAGACAACGTTGTAGCCGTATATCTGGTGTCTCCAGAGTATGTCCGGTTTGCCGTCGCCATCGAAATCGGCTATACTCACGATTTGCCAGTTGGCGTCCGCAACCGTCAGGTCTGGCAGCAAGCCATACGCGGTTACCGTTGTCCCGCTCATATACCAGTAGACGATGTAGCCGTAGGTTTGGTGTCTCCATAGTATGGTCGTTGAGTTGTCGCCCTTGAAGTCTCCCATGCCGGCTATAACCCAGTTTGTATCCGTAACCGATGTTAATAACGCGTAAGTTTGCAAAGAGGTGCCGTTCATGTGCCATACGACATTTGCGCCGTTAGAGGTATTTCTCCACAGGATATCGGTGTTGCCTGTACCGCTGAAATTCCCTGTCCCCACAATCGTCCATGTCGTGTCTGTTACAGAAGGCAGTAACTCTGCCGATGTCACAGATGCTCCGGCCATGTGCCAGACAACGTTGTAGCCGTAGATCTGGTGTCTCCATAGTATGTCAGTCGCAGCGCCGCCTCCAAAATTCCCCACACCGACTATTTGCCAATTGACATCGGAAACAGCCGGTAAAAACGACCCCTGAGGTGAGTCAGTACTGGCGTTGTCCCATACGACGTTTACTCCTGTGGAGTAATTCCTCCAAAGTATGTCTGCCCTGCCGTCTCCAAAGAGGTCGCCCTTAGTTGGTGTGGGCGTTGGAGTTGGTGTGGGCGTTGGGGTTGGTGTGGGTGTCGGGGTTGGTGTCGGTGTAGGCGTTGGTGTGGGTGTCGGGGTTGGTGTCGGTGTAGGCGTTGGTGTGGGTGTGGGTGTGGCACCCGTGCCGCTTAATGTTATATTCGTCGTGGCCGCGTTAGAGGTAATTTGCATAGTGGTTGATTTCGCGCCACTGGAGGTGGGCGAAAACGTGACATTTACCGCACAGCTGCCGCCGGGAGAAATTGAGGGCGCAAGGCTTGAACATGTGCCGACTGAGATTGTAAACATCCCTGTGTCACCCCCTGTGTTCGCTATTGAGGTGATGTTAAGGTAAACGCCGCCGGGATTGTATATCGTAAACCCGGTAGACTGGGACACACTACCTGCCTGCACAGTACCAAAATCAAATGTTGTGGGCGATACAGAGATGAAAACGCCACCACCACCGCCGCCGCCACCGCCACCGCCACCGCCGCCGCCACTGCTGGTAGCGGTAAAGTTATTTCCAGGAGAGTCAGAGCCGCTTAACGCCACGCTCTTGCTTGATGGAGAGATCGTATAGCCGCTCAGGCTTGGCGTTAAAGTATAGCTTCCGTCAGAAAGTCCCGTGAAACCATACATGCCGTTGCTGCCAGTGGTTATTGTGGCACTGGAAGCCCCGGAGAGGGTTACCGTTACCCCTCTTGCTCCTATAGCGTTTTTGTAAATTGTCCCGGATATAGCAGAGGTGGTTGTTGTGGCAGTCGCCGCCGTAAAATTCTGCGTAACAGCAGAGTCGCTCAATGTAACACTGCCGCTTGTCGGGTTGAAGGCATAGCCGCTCTTGTTGGGCGTTACAGTATAGTTTCCATTGGGAAGCCCTGTAAAATAATACATACCATAGCCGTCGGTGGTTGTTGCGGCGCTGCCATCTCCGGAGAGGATTACCAATACCCCACTTACTCCGGATGCCTCCAACTGATAACCGGTTGTAATTGCCCCTGATATTGAGCTTGAGGACTGTGTGGCGGTTGTTGTTGCTGTAAAGTTATTCATGGTAGAGGCAGATCCGCTTAACGTCACGCTGATGTACGACGGGGAGAATGTATAGCCACCGCTACTTGGCGTTACAGCATAGTTGCCGTCAGCAAGCCCTGTAAAAGTATAATTGCCGCTACTGTCGGTAGTAGTTGTGGTGCCGGAATCTCCAGAAAGGATCACCGTTATCCCGCTTAATCCATATGCCTCCAACTGATAACCGCTTGTAATTGTTCCTGATATTGAGCCTGAGGACGGTGTGGCGATTGTTGCTATAAAGTTAATCCCTGTTAAGTCTGACCCGCTTATTGTCACGCGATAAATTGATGTGGCAAATACTGTACTACCGCTCATTGTATTGAACGTAAAGCCGTTCTTAGCGGGCGTTATAGAATAGTCCCCGTCGGAAAGTCCTGTAAAGGTATACGAACCGTTGCTATCGGTAGTAGTTGTGGCGGTGCTGGCCCCGGAGAGGGTTAGCGTTACCCCGCTTACACCATTATCCTCCAACAACGTACCGGTTGCGATTGTCCCTGATATAGAGGACGCTGCTGCAAAAGAGCAAGTCAGCATCAGTGCAACAAATAATGTGGCCACTTTGACCAGTGTCAATAACTTCCAGCTTCCAAACATGTTATTCCATCCCCCCGCATAGTATGATCTCATCGCATCGCCTCCTCCATCATGCCCGCGAGTAGTGTAACACAACTACTATGAAAAATAATAATACATATCCACTTTTTTGGCAAGCCCTGCGATTATTTATTCATCATATCGAGGAACTCTTTGTTGGCCTTCGTGTTTTTTAGTTTGGCAAGCAGAAACTCCATGCTCTCAACACTGCTTAGCGGATTCAGCACCTTCCTAAGCACCCACATCTTGTTGAGGACTTCCTTGCTTACCAGTAGCTCTTCTTTTCTCGTGCCAGAGGTGTTGATGTCTATGCTTGGGAATATCCTCTTGTCAACGAGTTTTCTGTCAAGGTGGAGTTCCATGTTGCCAGTGCCCTTGAACTCCTCAAAGATGACGTCGTCCATACGGCTTCCCGTGTCAACCAGGGCAGTGGCTATGATTGTCAGGCTGCCGCCGTTTTCTATGTTTCTCGCCGTACCGAAAAAACGTTTCGGTTTCTGAAGCGCATTGGCGTCAAGTCCACCGGAGAGCACCTTGCCGCTTGCCGGAATGACCGCGTTATATGCCCTCGCAAGGCGGGTGATACTGTCAAGCAAGATGACGACATCTTTTTTGCACTCTACCTGCCTTTTTGCCCTGTTGATGACCATCTCGGCCACCTGGCAGTGCCTGTGGGGCGGTTCGTCGAAGGTTGAGCCTATGATTTCAGCCTGTTGAACCTGCCTTTTCCAGTCGGTGACTTCCTCCGGGCGTTCGTCAATGAGCAGGATTATCAGGTGTACTTCCTTGTGATTTGCCCTTATTGACTTGGCGATGGACTGTAACAGCATTGTCTTGCCTGTCCTGGGGGCGGCCACAATCAGTCCCCTTTGGCCCTTGCCGATTGGGGCGATTAACTCCATGACACGTGTGGAGTAATCGGTAACGTCATACTCTAAATGGAGCCTCTCTGTGGGGTAGTATGGCGTCAGATTGTCAAACAGAGGGCGGGTGATGTTTTGCTCTGGTGCCTGATGGTTTATAGCCTCCACCTTCAGAAGGGCAAAATATCTCTCGTTTTCCTTTGGAGGGCGCACCTGCCCGGAGACAAGCTCACCGGTACGCAGGTTAAACCTCCTTATCTGTGAAGGCGAGACATAGATGTCATCAGGGCCGGGCAGGTAGCTGTAGTCCGGTGAACGTAGGAACCCAAACCCGTCAGAGAGAATCTCAAGTACTCCTTCGGCAAACAAATTGCCGGTTTTCTCAGCCTGAGCCTGAAGTATTGCAAATATCAGTTCCTGTTTCCTCATGCTTGAGGCACCCTCGACATTCAGCTCTTCGGCGACAACCGTTAACTCCTCAATATTACCTTCCTGTAACTCGGCTATTGCGATATTGCTCATTGGCGGACTCCTTTTTCCTTGCAGTTAAAACTTATTCCCCTGCAGTGTTTAGAGATTAATATTTATTGTCTTAAAGCAGTCTGATTGTACACCCACTCTTCCGATGGTATACCCACTTTGTGGATAGCGCCCTTGCTATGATTATTTACCCGAGCCTTCAACGAATCCTGATAGCAAAGCTTATGCACGCTGTTGATATGTACACACACTCTTATGTATGAGCATACACAAAAAAAAAATATTTGTCAATATTATTTTTTACAGGAGTTCCCCCGAAAAATCAGGGGGCGGTTAGTCGGGGAAGAGGGGTAGTTGGTTAGCCCTGTTGGCGGCGGTAATGACAATCCTGCATGGATGACGTTTAAAAATAGCTGTTAACCAATCGGCAATAGCGTAATAGTGGAAGTCGGGTATTCCGAATACACGTTTTAGCGGCATTTAAGGACTTCGCTCATTTCCACGCGGCAGCGATAGGGGTTTTATAATGCGTTATTTAATGAAAAATTTAAACATTACACCCATAGCGGCGACCAGTATGCCGATTTGTGATGCCCAAAAGGCCAACATCCATTTTATGGAATCTACTTTTGATTTCTCTATTTCGGATTTCAGTTCAAATCTCAATTTATCAAGGTCGTCTTTGGTGGCCATTTCCTGGCGGACGGCCTTAATGTCGTCTTTGGTCGCCATGTCCTTTATATCAGACTTAGTAGCTAAATCATTACGAGTATTAAGGCTTACTTCGCTGAATACGGCAAGAAGCGCATCACCCCCCGCATCAACCCCGTCGTCACCAAGTCTCTCTCTTAACACTCTTGGTATCGTCATCACACTCATAGTTTCATTATACAAGCGGCAAGGGGAATTGTCAATGATATAGGTACCCCCTTGATTCACTATAATATTGGCGCGAAGGAGATATCCTATTGCACAGAGAGCCACCGCCAGTTGCTTTTAGAGTAGCCATTTTTGTATATTAGGCGTGGATAATGTACTGTTATATCAGGCATAGCGCATTTCACACATCTTAAGGAGCCGCTTAACTGAAGACATTTGCAAGACTATTACAGAAGAAATCAATAGGGTCCCTGCAGAAAGAGGCGTTTTCTGATGGCGGCAAAGAGGGCTGTCTTAAGCGCACGCTTGGCCCTATGGATCTCACGGCCATTGGCGTGGGGGCAATAGTCGGGGCGGGGATTTTCATCCTGACCGGACATGCCGCGGCAACTTATGCCGGGCCGGCGATTGTGCTGTCTTTCCTTCTGGCCTTTGTCGCCTGCGGGTTTGCGGGGCTGTGTTATGCCGAACTGGCCTCGATGATTCCCATATCCGGAAGCGCCTATGTCTATGCCTACGCGGCATTGGGTGAGATAATAGCGTGGGTAATCGGCTGGGACTTGATTCTGGAGTATTTCCTTGGGGCCTCAACTGTGGCTATTGGATGGTCTGGCTATGTGGTTAGTTTCCTTGGTGATATAGGTATCCGCATACCTAAGTATCTCTGCGGGCCTCCATTTACATATGATTCCGCCGTCCATAAATGGGTCGTAACAGGAGACGCCTTAAACGTCCCTGCCCTTTTTATCATAATCGCCATGTCCGTAGTGCTTGTTCTGGGGATAAGGTTTTCCTCATGGGTCAACTCCACGATAGTAGTAATAAAGGTATTGATACTGGTTATATTTATCACCGTGGGGGCGTTTTTTATGAATCCGGCTTTTCTTACTCCGTTTATACCGCCCAACACGGGTGAGTTTGGTTCTTTCGGATTAAGCGGGATACTGCGCGGGGCGGGTGTGGGGTTTTTCGCGTATATCGGATTTGACACGGTATCAACGGCTGCCTCTGAGGCGAAAAATCCTCAGCGGGATTTGCCCATAGGGATACTTGGCAGCCTTATCATTTGCACAGTCCTCTATGTGGGCGTCTCACTGGTGTTAACGTCGGTGGTACACTACACAGACCTGCAGGTGCCGGCCCCTATAGCGGTTGCGGTAGATGTGATGAAGCTCCATTTCCTTTCGCCGTTTGTTAAAATCGGCGCGATAGCAGGGTTATCGTCCGTGATACTTGTGCTGTTGATGGGCCAGTCGAGGATATTTTATTCAATGTCGAGGGATTCGCTAATACCTAAGATTTTCTCCAAAGTCCACAAGAGATTCAAAACCCCGCATATAGCGACCATTATAACGGGGCTTTTTGGGTGTGTGGCGTCGTCGCTGCTGCCGATTCAGATAGCCGGAGAGCTGGTGAGCATAGGGACGCTTCTTGCCTTTTTGATAGTCTGCGCGGGGGTACTGATTCTAAGATACACACAGCCGCAAATACGCAGGAAATTCAAGGCCCCCGGAGGTATTGCTGTCCCCATAGGCGGGATACTCTTTTGTCTTTATCTCATGTCAGGACTTCCGCTTGACACGTGGATGAGGCTTATAGTGTGGCTAATAATCGGCCTTGTTATCTATTTTACCTATTCCATTAAGAGAACCTGGAGGGCAAACTGGCAATGATAGACTTGTTGAAACAATTTATAGAAATCGTCATGCACCTCGACAAGCACCTTGGCGCAATAGCAAACAGCTACGGCATGTGGACATACGCCTTGCTTGCGGGGATAGTATTTTGTGAGACAGGGCTTGTTGTAACGCCATTTTTACCCGGAGATTCACTCCTGTTTGCGGCGGGAACGATTTCGGCCATCAGCACGCTTAAGCTCCATTGGCTGATAATAGGACTTTCTCTGGCCGCGGTAATCGGCGACAACGTGAACTACTGGGTGGGGCGCTATATCGGCCCGAAGGTATTTCAATACGAGAACTCCCGTCTGCTGAACAAGGAATATCTGGAGCGTACGAGAAAGTTTTACGATAAATACGGCGCAAAGGCGGTCGTCTTAGCCCGTTTTGCACCGATTATAAGGACATTTGCCCCGTTTGTAGCCGGCATCGGCAAGATGAACTACCGGCGCTTTATAGTCTATAGCATTCTCGGCAGCCTATGCTGGGTAGGCATATTCTTATCAGGCGGATATTTTTTCGGCAACATCCCAATAGTCAAAAACAACTTTACGGTAGTCATATTCGCTATAATAATAATATCCTTACTGCCAGCCGCCGTCGGGTACCTCAGGCATAGGAACGAGAAGAAATAACACAGTTTGTACTTCAGCCACTTCAACAAAGTATGGCGTCTTTGATATTTACCGGTTTCATCAATGGTTTATGCCGAAATTCAATGCCTGTTCTAAAAACAAGTTGCGTTCATAAAAGTAACTATACTTTTTCAGTAAGCGTCAAGAAAACCCCATCTTTACAGTGGGGGTAGCAGATGTCATAAT